>NZ_QAJD01000136.1:530-6625 GCF_003061465.1 Aeromonas sp. HMWF017 | reverse complement strand
GCAGGCGGCGCTGCACCAGTTCGTTCTCGATGATCTCGGTAAAGGTGGTGCCGGAGCCGATGCGGATCGACCCATCAGGCAACTCGCACACCCCTTTGAGTTCGGGCAAGTCGTGAATATCAACGATATGGCGATAGGCGGCGTTGAGGTGATGCAGCTGGATCATCACATCGGTGCCACCAGCCAGCAGGCGCGCCTCGGGGTCAGCCTGACGCAGGGCGACGGCCTCGGCCACGCTGTGCGCCTTGTAGTAACGGGCAATATCAAACATGGTGTTGCTCCTCCCCTGATCCCTCGCCAATCAAACCCGCCGCGACAAACTCCCGAAACAGGGTTTTGGGGGTGATGGGCAGCTCGTTGATGGCGACACCGGTCGCCATGCGAATGGCGTTACGGATGGCCGGGCCCGGCGAAATGATCGGCGGTTCCCCCAGGGATTTGTGGCCATAGACCGACTGGGGCTCATAGGTCTGCACGAAGTCGCACTCGAGTTCGGGCAAATCCAGCATGGTGGGAAACTTGTAGTCGAGCAGGTTGGGGTTGCGCACCACGCCGGTCTTGGCGTCGATGATCATCTCCTCAAACAGCGACCAGCCGATCCCCATCCCCATGCCGCCGTGCACCTGTCCCTCCGCCAGCTGCGGATTGAGGATCTTGCCGGCATCGTGCAGGTTGATGATGCGGTTGATGGTCACCTTGCAGAGATCGATATCGACGCTGAGATCGACAAAGGTACAGCCGAAACTCGGCGGGTTAGTGGTGGTCTTGTGGGAGACCTCGGCAGTGATCTGGCCGCCGATGGTGAGGTGGTAATAGGCGTTGACCGACACCTCGGCGACGCTGATCAGCACCTTCTCCGGCGCGCCAGCCAGCACCACGTAGCCGTCGATCAGGGTGAGCGACCCCACATCCTGATGACAAAGCTGGGCTGCCAGCGAGAGGATGCGCGCCCGCAGTTGCAGCGCAGCCTGATGGATGGCGGGGGCAGCCACATAGCTCTGTCGCGAGGCGAACGAGCCCGGATCGTAGGCGGTGATGTCGGTATCCTGAGTCGAGATGACCCGGATCTGCTCAAACGGAATGCCCAGGGTCTGGGCCGCCATCTGGGCAAAGACGGTATCCGACCCCTGCCCTATCTCGGTGGCGCCGATCTGCAGATTGACGGTGCCATCCTGGTTGAGCAGCATGCGGGCACCGGCAATTTCGACCCCCACCGGATAGGTATTGGAGCCGTAGCTAAAGCACGCCACCCCGATGCCGCGCCGTACCCGACTCGCCGGATCCTGCCCCAGACATTCGGCCTTGAGCCGATCCCACTCGAACATCTCGCGACCACGCAACAGACAGTCTGGCAGCCCGGCGCTGTAGATGGTCTTCTGGTTGACCTGATTAACATCCCCTTCTCGCGCCACGTTGGCGATACGCACATCGAGCGGATCCAGCCCCAGCTCGGCGCAGGCATCATCCAGCATACATTCGAGGGCAAAAATCACCTGCGGCGCGCCGTAACCGCGCATGGCACCGGCGGTGGGCAGGTTGCTGTAGAAGGTCTTGGCATCATAGCCGAAGGCGCTGCGCGGATAGAGGTAACTGATCTTGTTGCCACCGGCACTGGCGATGGAGTGGCCGTGAGAGGCATAGCCGCCGGTGTTGGAGAGTACGTCGAGCTGATAGCCCTTGAGGGTGCCGTCACGGTTGAGGCCCATCTTGCCGTCGATCGCAAAGCCGTGGCGGGTGCGGGAGGCAAAAAAACACTCCTCCCGGCTCAAGGTCACCTTGACCGGCACGCCGCCAAGCTTGTAGCTCAGAAACGCCGCCATCGGCTCTTCCAGCACATCCTGCTTGTTGCCAAAGCCGCCGCCCATATAGGGCTTGATCACCCGCACGCTGGACCAGGGCAGGCCGAGAGATTTGGCCACCCGGCTGCGCACTATCTGGGGGATCTGGGTACTGCTGACGACGATGATGTGGTCCGGTTGATCCATGTAGGCGTAACAGGTCACCGTCTCCAGATGGCAGTGCTGCACCACCGGCGTCCGGTAGTGCCCCTGAAACTGCAGATCTGCCGCCGCAATGGCCTGCTCCGGGTCATTGGCGCGAAGCTGGCTTTGGCGCAGCAGGTTGCCACTCGGGTGGATGGGATAGGCACCGTCGGCCAGGGCGCTTTCGGCATCCGTCATCACCGGCAGCGGTTCGTAGGTCACCTTGACCAGGGCGGCCGCTTTTTCGGCCACCAGCGGATCGCGGGCCACTACGATTGCCACCCCATCGCCGAAGTGGCGCACATGGTCGGTGAGCAGGCGCCTGTCTTTCACGTCCCGTTTCGCCTCATCGAGGGACCAGGCGTGGCCGGCGGTGCGAAAACAGGTGGTGGGCACATCCTCGTGGGTGAACACGGCTTCGACACCGTGCAGCGCCAGCGCCTCGCTGGCGTCGATGGCAAGCACCTTGCCGTGGGCGATATTGCTGCGCACGTACTTGGCGTGACGCATGCCGAGCATGATGTTGTCATCGGTATAACGGGCACTGCCGGTCACCTTGGCCTCGGCATCCACCCGCTTGAGCGGTAATCCTATGGACATGATCAAGTCCTTTTTCAGGGAAGAAAAATCCAGAACCGGGATAAAAAACAGCAAGATATGCGCCTGTTTCCCCCTCTCGCCCCGGCGATGGGAAGAAGTGTGAAGAGGATCCCATCTGTCTCCCTTTTTCTGGCCGGCAAGGTGCCTGCCGAAGACGAAGCAGCAGCCCCCGATGCAACCAGTGCAGACGGCGCTATCAATCTGGTAAGGGGATTTATCAAAATGGTACGGGGTGAAAATCGAAGAAACATGCAGGTTTGGCTAAGAAAAGCGGGGCTGCCGATGGCAGCCCCGAAACGGGCGGGTTATCCCTAAATAGCCCACCCCCCAGCATAGAAAATCACCAGCGCCAGGGCGATGATGACGGTGCCCGTATTGAGCTTGTGCCACTCCTTGGAGCAGATGCGGCCAATCACCAGCGCACTGAAGCCCAGCATGATGCCGGTGACGATGTTGCAGGTGAGCACGATAAAGACCGCGCACAGCAGACCGGACATGGCTCCGACAAAGTCACTGAAATCGAGCTTGGTGACATTGCTCAGCATCAGGAGACCCACATACATCAGCGCCGGTGCAGTGGCATAGGCAGGCACCAGATAGGAGAGCGGCGCCAGAAACAGCATCAGCAGGAACAGGCCACCCACCACGGTGGCTGTGAGGCCGGTCTTGCCGCCCGCCGCCGTGCCCGCCGCCGATTCGATATAGACAGCGGCCGGGGATGCCCCCACCAGACCGGAGAAGATGCTGCTCACCGAGTCGGCGCTCAGCGCCTTACCGCTGTTGATGATGTGGCCATCCTTATCCAGCAGATTGGCCTGCCCCGCCACGGCGCGAATGGTGCCGGTGGCATCAAACACCGCGGTCATCACCAGCGCCAGCACACTTGGCAGCACCAGCGGCGAGAGTGCGCCCATGATGTCCAGGCTGAAGATAAGGGACTTGCCCTGATCGTCGGAGAGACTCGGCAGAGCGAACAATCCCTGATACTTCACCGCCGGGTCAAAAATGAGACCGAAGATGGAGATGGCGATGATCACCAGCAGGATCCCGCCCGGGACTTTGAGCTTCTCCAGCCCGAAGATCACCGCAAGACCGAGCAGGGTCATGATGACCGGCATCGAGGTAAAGGCCCCCAGTGCGACCGGCAACCCCTCCAGCGGGTTCTTGATAACCAGCCCTACCCCGTTGGCCGCGATCAGCAGCAGGAAAAGGCCGATACCGATACCGGTGCCATGGGCAATCCCCATCGGCAGGTTGTCGAGGATCCAGCTACGCACCCCGGTCACCGAGATGGCAGTGAACAGCACCCCCATCAGGAAGACAGCACCGAGCGCTACCGGAATAGGGATCTGCTGCCCCAGCACCAGACTGAAAGCGGTAAATGCGGTGAGTGAAATCGCGCAGCCGATAGCCATCGGCAGCTTGGCCCAAAGCCCCATCAACAATGAACCACACCCCGCCACCAGACAGGTGGCCACAAAGACGGCGCCCGGCGGAAAACCTGCCTTGCCGAGCAGGCCGGGTACCACGATCACCGAATAGACCATGGCAAGGAAGGTGGTGAGCCCGGCCAGCACCTCCTGTCTGACGTTGCTGCCCCGCTCGCTGATCATGAAATAGCGATCGAGAGCGGTGAGCGGTTGCTGTTGTGATGCGGTCTTGCCGGTGTCTTGACTGGCCAGCCCTTCCACGCTGTTTGTCCTGCTGTTTGCTTGGGTCATACCCAACTCCTTCACAAGCGCCTGAATGTTTCATCACGAAATGGCGACAGGATCTGTGGATCTGCCATTGCACACGGGAGGTGCAACTCAGAGACCAGGGCTGGCAGCACCAATCAAACGTTTGCCTTGCTGATCAAAAAACCGGGCCATTTCAGGTTGGTCATCAGGGGGGCGCCCTGATGTATCGCGGCGCTGGCGCCCCGGGCGGGCACGCCAGCTTCCGTATTCGTGGCAGAGCGGCGATCTTGCTGCCCTGCCCGGTTTATTCTCCCTAGCCCCGTTCGTGGACCAGCTGACCATCCACATAGGTACGGTAGATGGCTCTGTCATCCCCCAAGGTCAGCAGCACGAACAGCTTGTCACGCAAGGTGGTGGAGTTGTCATAACGCAGCTGCTGCAGCGGGGTGGCGACCGGGTCGAGTACCACGAAGTCAGCCTCCTTGCCCACCGCGAAGCTGCCGATCTGCTCGTCCAGCCCGAGCGCATGGGCACCGCCCAGGGTGGCAAGGTAGAAGGCCTGATAGGCCGAGAGGCGCTCGCCCTGCAGTTGCATCACCTTGTAGGCCTCGTTGAGGGTCTGCAGCATGTTGAAGGTGGTACCGGCGCCGATGTCGGTACCCATCCCCACTTTAACCTGCTTGCGCCACGCCTTGTGCAGCTTGAACAGGCCGCTGCCGAGATAAAGGTTGGAGGTGGGACAAAACGCGATGGTGGAATTGGTCTCTTTCAGGCAATCCCACTCCTGCTCTTCCAGATGGACGCAGTGGGCAAAGACGCAGTTGTGGCCGGTGAGGCCGTGCTGGTGATAGACATCGAGATAGCCCTTGTGCGCCGGGAAGAGGGATTTGACCCAGGCGATCTCGTCCTTGTTCTCGCACAGATGGGTGTGCAGATAGGTGGTGGGAAACTCTTCGCGCAGCCGCCGCGCCATCGTGAGTTGCTCGGATGTCGAAGTGGGTGCAAAACGTGGTGTGATGGCATATAGAAGCCGACCGTTACCATGCCAGCGCTCAATGAGCTGCTTGCTCTGTTCATAGCTGCTCTCGGCGGTATCGAGCAGATAGTCGGGCGCGTTGCGATCCATCATCACCTTGCCCGCGATCATCCGCATATTGATGCGACTTGCTGCCTCGAACAGGGCATCCACCGACTCGGGGTGAACGGTGCCGAACACCAGTGCCGTGGTGGTGCCGTTGCGCAGCAGCTGCTTGATAAAGAAGGTGGACATCTCGCGGGCATATTCGAGATCGTTGTAGCGCCGCTCGGCCGGGAAGGTGTGGCGGTTGAGCCACTCCAGCAGTTGCTCGCCATAGGCCCCCACCATCTCGCTCTGGGGATAGTGAATGTGGGTGTCGACAAAGCCCGGCACTATCATCTTGCCGCGATAATCGCGCACCCGCACCTCGGCCGGAATGCGATCTTTCCCCTCCTCCCACTCACCGAACCAGTCGATGCAGCCGTTGCGAATGATCAGCAGACCATCCTCGATAAGACGGGCGTTGGACTCAATCTCCTCGGGCAGCTCCACCACCCGGGTGATGTCGAAGAAGCTGCCGCGCACGGCTTTGACGGAGTTGTCGTATTTCATACCTCGTTCCCCTACTTTTTATTGTTCTGTTGTGACCATCAAACCCGTTCGATCTGGACGGCGGCGACCGGTTTGGCATCGGCCAGCGCCTCTTCATCGCGGCGGTTCGCGGTACTGACAGGACGGGCCGTGAAGGTCACGTCCGGTTTGTCGCTCAGCTGGATCACCTCTACCGCCTCGGCATCCTTGATGGCCGCCTTGCGT
>NZ_QAJD01000136.1:0-506 GCF_003061465.1 Aeromonas sp. HMWF017 | reverse complement strand
CCTTGAAGACGTTCGGGTCATAGGAGACACCAAGCCCAAGACCCAGAGAGGTGGCGACAATCAGGGTCTCCCGCCGATCGAAGCCGTGGCTGATGATGATGCGACCACCTGCGATGGCGATCATGGAGAACATAATGACCATGGCTCCCCCCATCACAGGTGACGGTATGGTGGTAAAGAAGCGCCCCACCACAGGGAAGAGCCCCAGCAGCACCAGGATGACGGCAATAAACTTGCCCACATGGCGTGAGGCCACCCCGGTCATCTGGATCACCCCGTTGTTCTGGGCAAAGGTGGTGAGCGGCAGGGAACCGAGCGCCGAGGCGATCACCGAGACCAACCCATCAGCCAACACTCCGCCGGAGAGCCGTTTTTGAAACTCGGGGCCCTGAATATCCCGGTGGGAGACCATGGCGGTGGCGGTGATGTCCCCCACCGCCTCCAGCACGCTCAACAGATAGATGGTGCCCGCCAACATAAAGGCGTGAAAGTCGAAGGAGAAACCG
>NZ_QAJD01000135.1:88897-89391 GCF_003061465.1 Aeromonas sp. HMWF017 | reverse complement strand
GCCGATCGCATCGCCCTGTTTAACGTTGATGCCGAGCAAGATAAGCCGATCTCCGGCCTGCCAACCGTTGCCCTGCTGGACAAGCCGCTCAAAGGGGACAAACGGGAGAACCTGTTTGCCGCCTTCGATGTCCTCTGGCAGGCCAATGAGGGGTGCCGCGAGCCGCTGGCGGTGCCTCACGGCGCCCCATACGGCAGTGTGGAATTGAAAGAAGCTGACTGCACCCTCTGCATGGGCTGCGTGGCGGTTTGCCCGAGCCGCGCCCTGCATGCGGTGGGGCACACGCCGGGGCTCAACTTTATCGAGCAGGATTGCATCCAGTGCGGCATGTGCGAAAAGGCGTGCCCCGAGCAGGCCATCGTGCTGGTGCCCCGCCTGCAACCGGTGCCCGAGGCGCGCCGCGCCGTGCAGAGCCTGAAAGCCGAAGAGGCCGCCTGCTGCATTCGCTGTGGCAAGCCGTTCGCACCCGCCTCGATGATCCGCCGCATCCAGCA
>NZ_QAJD01000135.1:84361-88887 GCF_003061465.1 Aeromonas sp. HMWF017 | reverse complement strand
GCAGGCGAACTGACCATGACCGAACTGGAACAGAGCAGCGCCGATCTCTACGCCCTGCTGGCAAGCCTCTGGCGCGCCGCTCCCCGTGGCTAACAGCTCGCCTGGCTGCAAGGGTTGCAGGCTATGCCGGGCCCCTTTGCCAGAGGGCTGGGGTTGGTGCAGCTGGCGGCCAGCAGCCACCACGAAAACGAGCTTGCCGAGGAGTATCAGGATCTCTTTATCGGGCTGGGGCGCGGGGAGATAGTGCCGTTTGCCTCCTGGTATCTCACTGGCTCTTTGATGGAGCTGCCGCTGGCGGTACTGCGCGCTGATCTGCAGTCCCTCGGTTTTGAGCGCCAGAGCGGAGTGTGCGAGCCGGAAGATCACCTGGCCGCCCTCTGTGAGGTGATGGCGGTGTTGATTGCCGAGCAGCACCCGGATCGCAACCGCTTCTATGAGCGCCACCTTGCCCCCTGGGTACTCGCCTGCTGCCGCGATCAGCAACAGGCGAAAGGGGGTAGCTTCTACCGGGCAGTCGGCGCCCTTGCCGAAGATTTCTTCAAGCTGGAAAACGAATTGCGCCTGCCGTTTGGCGCCTGCGTGGTGCCGGGCTGAACGCCCCTATCTGCGCATAACAAGAGCTGCGCATAACAAAACGAGCAGACGAGATATCCCATTGGACGCGAAGCTGGCGCGCAGGCGCCAGCAAGAACAACAACAGAGGTCACAAGAATGAGCGATGAACAGCTGAAAGACCCGTCTCGCCGCAATCTGATCAAGGGAGTTGGCGTGGTCGCCACCATAGGCGTGCTAGCCGGTGCCACCGGTCGGGTGGTGGGCAAAGAGGTGCTGACCCACGACACCGAGCCTGACAAGGGCTATCGGGAGACCCCCCATGTTCACGACTTTTATCGCACCCTGCGCGGCACCGACTGAGCCGGATCAGTGAAGGAGAACTCATGAAACTGACAAAACGTGCCGAGCAGCCCCAAGTGGGCGAGCAGGGCAATGAGGCCATTCGCGGTCAGGGGCTGACCCGCCGCGCCTTTATGGTCAACTCGGGTCTGGTGGCCGGTGGCGCCGTGGCCGCCGGTTGGCTGGCGCCAGCCATGATGCAGCGGGCCGAAGCCAAAACAGTGGCGGCCGACGTGCCGGTCGAGGTGAAGCGCACCATCTGTTCCCACTGCTCGGTGGGCTGCGGCGTTTATGCCGAGGTGCAGAATGGCGTCTGGACCGGTCAGGAGCCGGCCTTTGATCACCCCTTCAACTTGGGCGGTCACTGTGCCAAAGGGGCGGCCCTGCGCGAGCACGGCCACGGTGAGCGTCGCCTCAAGTACCCGATGAAGCTGGTGGGCGGCAAGTGGCAGCGCATCAGCTGGGATCAGGCCATCGAAGAAGTGGGCAACGAGGTGCTGCGCCTGCGCAAGGAGTCCGGCCCCGACAGCGTCTACTGGCTCGGCTCCGCCAAGCACTCCAACGAGCAGGCCTACCTGTTTCGCAAGATGGCGTCGCTTTGGGGCACCAACAACGTGGATCACCAGGCGCGGATCTGCCACTCCACCACAGTCGCTGGCGTCGCCAACACCTGGGGCTACGGCGCCATGACCAACAGCCTGAACGACATGCACAACAGCAAGTCGATCATGTTTATCGGCTCCAACCCGGCGGAGGCCCACCCGGTCGCCATGCAGCACATCCTGCTGGCGAAAGAGCGCAACGGCTGCAAGATCCTGGTGGTCGACCCGCGTCGCACCCGTACCGCCGCCAAGGCGGACATGTACCTCTCATTGCGTCCGGGCACCGACGTCGCCTTTATCTGGGGCATGCTCTGGCACATCTTCAAGAACGGTTGGGAAGATAAAGAGTTCATCCGCACCCGCGTCTACGGCATGGACGAGGTGCAAAAAGAGGTGGCGCGCTGGACCCCGGCCGAAGTGGAGCGGGTGACCGGCCTCAACGAACAGCAGGTCTATGGCGCCGCCAAACTGCTGGCCGACAACCGCCCCGGCTGCGTGGTCTGGTGCATGGGCGGTACCCAGCACACCACCGGCAACAACAACACCCGCGCTTACTGCATCCTCGAACTGGCCCTCGGCAACGTGGGGAAAAGCGGGGCGGGCACCAACATCTTCCGTGGCCACGATAACGTGCAGGGCGCCACTGACTTTGGCGTCACCTCCGACTCCCTGCCCGGTTACTACGGGTTGGAAGAGGGCTCCTGGAAGCACTGGGCTCGGGTGTGGGACGTCGATTACGAGTGGATCAAGGCGCGCTTTGACAACAAGGCCTACAACGGCAAGCTGCCGATGAACAACAACGGCATTCCGGTCTCCCGCTGGGTGGATGGGGTGCTGGAGAACGCCGATCTCATCGAGCAGGGCTCCAATATCCGCGCCATGTTCTACTGGGGCCATGCGGTCAACTCCCAGACCCGCGGCCCCGAGATGAAGAAGGCGATGCAAAAGCTCGACATGATGGTGATTGTCGACCCGTATCCCACCGTCGCCTCGGTGATGAACGATCGTACCGACGGTGTCTACCTGCTGCCGGCCACCACCCAGTTCGAAACCTATGGCTCCGTCACCGCCACCAACCGCTCCATGCAGTGGCGCGACAAGGTGATCGAGCCCCTGTTCGAATCCAAGGTCGATCACGAGATCATGTATCTGCTGAGCAAGAAGCTCGGCTTTGCCGACCAGCTGTTCAAGCACATCAAGGTGGAGAACAACCAGCCACTGCTGGAAGACATCACCCGCGAATACAACCGCGGCATGTGGAGTGTGGGCTACACCGGCCAGAGTCCGGAGCGGCTCAAGGCGCACCAGCAGAACTGGCACACCTTCCACAAGACCAACCTCAAGGCCGAAGGTGGCCCGGTCAGTGGCGAAGTGTACGGTCTGCCCTGGCCCTGCTGGGGCACCCCGGAGATGAAACACCCCGGCAGCCATATCCTCTACGACACCAGCATTCCGGTCTCGGAAGGGGGCGGCGGTTTCCGTGCCCGTTTCGGCATCGAGTATCAGGGCGTCTCGCTGCTCGCCGAAGACTCCTGGCCGAAGGGGAGCGAGGTGGAAGATGGCTATCCCGAGATCACTGCCGACCTGATGAAACAGCTCGGCTGGTGGGATGAGCTGACCGAAGCCGAGAAGAAGGAGGCCGAGGGCAAGAACTGGAAGACCGACCTCTCCGGCGGTATCCAGCGGGTCGCCATCAAGCATGGCTTCGTGCCCTACGGTAACGCCAAGGCGCGCTGCGTGGTGTGGACCTTCCCGGATCAGGTGCCCAAGCACCGCGAGCCGCTCTACACCCCGCGCCGGGATCTGCTGGCCGACTACGCCACCTGGCCTGATTCGAAGAGCCTGTGGCGCCTGCCGACCCAGTACGCCTCGGTGCAGGAGAAGGATGTCAGCAAGGAGTTCCCGATCATCCTCACCTCCGGCCGTCTGGTGGAGTACGAGGGGGGCGGCGACGAGACTCGCTCCAACCCTTGGCTCGCCGAGCTGCAGCAGGAGATGTTCGTCGAGATGAACCCGGCGGATGCCAACGACGTCGGCGTGCGCGACGGTCAGGATGTATGGGTCGAGGGGCCAGAAGGAGGTCGGGTCAAGGTGAAGGCACTGGTGACCCCGCGGGTCAAACCGGGGCTTGCCTTTATGCCGTTCCACTTTGGTGGCCACTTCGAGGGCAAGGATCTGCGATCCAAATATCCGGAAGGGTCTGACCCCTATGTGCTGGGGGAGTCGGTCAACATAGTCACCACCTATGGTTATGACCCGGTCACCCAGATGCAGGAGACCAAGGTCACCCTGTGCCGTTTTCGCAAAGTAGGAGCCTGATCCCATGGCCAGAATGAAATTCATGTGTGACACCAAGCGCTGCATCGAGTGCAACGGCTGTGTGACGGCGTGCAAGAACGAGAACGACGATGCCCTCGAGTGGGGCATCCAGCGCCGCCGGGTGGTGACCCTCAACGACGGCCTGCCGGGGGAGACCTCCATCTCGGTCGCCTGCATGCACTGCACCGATGCCCCCTGCATGGCGGTCTGCCCGGCCGACTGCTTCTATCACACCGACGACGGCATAGTGCTGCACAACAAGGATCTCTGCATCGGTTGCGGCTACTGCCTGTTTGCCTGCCCATTCGGGGCGCCCCAGTTCCCGAAGACCGCCGCCTTCGGCGATCGCGGCAAGATGGACAAGTGCACCTTCTGCGCCGGTGGCCCCGAAGAGGATCACAGCGAGGCGGAGCGCCAGAAGTACGGTGCCAACCGCATCGCCGAGGGCAAGCTGCCCATGTGTGCCGAGCTCTGCTCTACCAAGGCGCTGCTGGCAGGGGATGCGCAGGTTATCTCCGATATCTTCCGCGAGCGGGTTGCCTATCGCGGTGCCAAGGATGCGGCTTGGGGTAATGGCGATGAGCTGTTTCACGATGCCAGCAAGCTGAACAAGCAGGGAGGGGCGGCATGAAAACCTGGCTAATGGCCCTGTTTGCTGCCCTGCTGCTGGTGAGTACCGCAAGTTTCGCCGATGCCGAGAAAGAGGCGGTC
>NZ_QAJD01000135.1:72372-84347 GCF_003061465.1 Aeromonas sp. HMWF017 | reverse complement strand
CTGGCGGGCGGTGAAGGATGGGCAGGAGGGGGTGACCACCTCCCGCTCACCGGAGCACGGGGTGCTTATCTCGGTGCCGGGCCAGCTCTGGTTCGAGGTGAAGACCAAGTGGGTGTCGCCGCTCGGTGCCATCGCCATCTTCGGATCCTTGGCCATGTGCGGTCTGATGTACCTGGTGGTGGGGCAAACCAAGCTCTCCAAACCGCGCACCGGGCGCAAGCTCAAGCGCTGGAGCCGGCTGGATCGGGCGCTGCACTGGACCACGGCGGCCATGTTTCTGACCCTCTCCGGGTCGGGGCTGGCCATCATCTACGGCAAGTACTTCATCAAGCCGGTGGTGAGCCTCGGGGTGTGGGAGAACTGGATCTGGTTTGCCAAGGTGTTCCACAACTATGTGGGGCCGCTCTTCTTCCTCTGCCTGATGGGGGTGCTCATCAAGTGGTTCCGCCACAACATCGTCAATATGGTGGATGTGCAGTGGTTCATGAAGTTTGGCGGCATGCTCGGCAAGCACAAGGGAAGTCACCCCTCGGCGGGCTTCTCCAACGGTGGCGAGAAGGCGATCTTCTGGCTGCTGATCTGGTTTGGCGGCATTGTGGTGGCGACCGGGCTGTTTCTGGACTTCCCCATCTTCGGCCAGCTGCGCCGCCAGATGGAGTGGGCCAGCTTCATCCATATCGTCGGAGCGCTGATCCTTATCTGCGGCTTTATCTTCCATATCTACATGGGCCTGTTCCAGCTGGAAGGGGCGCTGGAGGGGATGGTGACCGGCGAGGTGGACGAGACCTGGGCCAAGGAGCACCACGACCTCTGGTATGAAGAGGTGAAACACACTCTCGATGAGCCTAAGGCGGGCAAATCAAGCTGATGGTCGACAAAGAGTAAAGAGAAGGGGCGCTGCGGCGCCCCTTGTTATTGTGTCATTTCCTCTGCTGTTCACTCGCTCTGCTTGGTGTGTTAGCCCACGGGTTTGAGCGGGAGGCGGATTTCGTAGCAGAGCCCTTCACCCGGTGGGCTGGTGACATTGATCGAGCCGCGCAGGTTATTCTCTACCAGATTGTGGATCCGGCAGGCGCTCAATCCGCAGTGATTGGCGTTGCCGCGCAGGGTGGTGAAGAAGGGTTCAAACAGCCGTGGCAGCTTGTCGGCAGACATGCCGGGGCCGGAATCTTTGTAGGTGAGCAGCAGTGAGCCCTCATGCTGTTCGATATGGATGGTGAAACTGTGCTCCCCGGCCCCATGAAAGGCGTGATCCAGACTGTTTTTGATCAGCTCCTGGACCAGGTCCAGAAACAGGGATTCGGGGGCGGTTATGGTGACCTTGTTGCCGTCCAGATGGTAACTGACCTTGGCGATCTGCAGTTCTGGGGAGAAGGCCTGCAGCAGCTGCTGCACACTATCCTGCACTGAAAAGGTATTGGCATCCAGCTCGGTCTGATCCCGGGTCAGCTCCTTGAAACGGGTGACCAGCAGCGCAACCCGGCGCAGGCTGGATTCAACCAGCTCGGTTCCCTCTTTGATATCGGTGAGCTGCTGATGGAGCAGACGTTGACCCAGCACGCCGCTTTTCACCGCGTTGGCCAGCAGGTCACCAGCGCCCTGAATAAGGCTGGAGGCGGTAATACCGACTCCCAGCGGGGTATTTATCTCATGGGCAATGCCGGCGGTGAGCTGGAACAGGCTTTGGTAGAGTTGCACTCTGGCCTGCTGGCGCCCCAGCTCCTTGAGGCGCAGCTGGTTTTGCACCCGGGCCAGCACTTCGAGCTGATGAAAGGGTTTGGAGACATAGTCGCAGCCACCGGCCTGAAAGGCTTGCTCAAGGGCGCTGACCTCGCTGTTTGAACTGATAAAGATGATGGGTAGTGTCCATTGCCCCTGTTGTTGCTGGATCCGCCGACACGCTTCGTAGCCATCCATCACCGGCATATTGATGTCCATCAGGATCAGATCGGGCGTGCTCTGCGCTGCGGCATCCACGGCCTGCAGGCCATCTGTCGCTTCGCGTACCTGATAGCCGGCCTCTTCGAGCAGGCTGCGCAGGATGTAGCGGTTGGAGGCCATGTCATCGACGATCAGTATGTTGCTCATGGTGTTGCTGTTTGGCATACCGCAGTGCAGTTCCGTACTATGGGTCCAATCTTCAGCATAGTGGTTCATCCCCTTTATCGGTTTACAAATAAGGGGGGTAAGTGATTCAAACGGGTTTTTGTGCGCCAGCGGTGCATGGAAAATGTGCAATAGTAATCGAGCGACAGTACACGGGCATGGTTTCAACGGAGAGGAGTGTGAAGATGAACAAAGCGTTATTGGCAGCGGTATGGTCGGTCGGGTTACTGGGCGGGATATCGGCCTGGTCTGTGCAGGCGGCTGACGGGATCAAGACCCAGCAGGTGCACTTCAAGAAGGGGGAGTCAGGGGCAACCATCAACGGCACCATTCAGGGTAGCCAGACCCTCGATTACAAGCTGACGGCCAACAAGGGCCAGAGCATGGTGGTGATCCTGACCGGCAAGCCCTACTTCAATATTTTGCCGCCGGGCAGCAAGGGGGAGGCGATCTTTGTTGGCTCTCGTGACGGGAACAACTTTGAGGCAACCCTGCCTGCCAAGGGCACTTATACCATTCGGGTCTACCAGATGGGGGCGGCCGAGAGCAGCAAGGCCAAGACGCCGTTCAAGCTGGAGGTGGGCATCAGCGGCTAATGCCAGCAGCTGACAAGCATCACAGAGGTGGCGGCCACAAAGGGCCGCCACCGTTGTTTTATCCTCTCTGTTTTTGCCTCGCCAAGGTCAATATTCACCCTGGGCCAGCCGTTCGAAGTAGCGCTGATAACGTCCGCTGGCGATGGCCTGCTGCAACTGCTGATTGAACTGATCCCGCAGTTTGGCTGAATCCGGCATCTTGCGCGGGAACATCACGAAGCTGTCGTTGCGCAGAAAAGGGGTCTGACTGTGGGTGATGAGTGCCGCGCTGGCGGGGTCGAACTGGCTCTGCAACTCGGCCAGACCGACTCGCAGCTCTTGCGGATAGAGGTCAATCCGCCCGCGCAGCAGCTTGCCGAAATTCTGTTTCACGTCGGTGACTTTCTGTTGGGTTACCTTGCCATCAGCCACCATCTTGTCCAGCTCGGGCCCGTAGCTATAGGCGATATCGCCCCCCAACCGCATGCCGATGATCTGCTCAAGGCGCTCGGCCTGCAGCTGCCGTGATTTGAGGGAGAAGAAGACAAACT
The DNA here is from genome assembly GCF_003061465.1 of Aeromonas sp. HMWF017. NCBI lineage: Bacteria > Pseudomonadati > Pseudomonadota > Gammaproteobacteria > Aeromonadales > Aeromonadaceae > Aeromonas > Aeromonas sp. HMWF017. The sequence goes on along the minus strand of NZ_QAJD01000135.1, from coordinate 81,115 downwards.
GCTCCTGCAGCACCGCTTCGCTAAACAGAAAATCCTGCTCCCGCTCCGGTTTGTGCATCCAGACGGCGGTGGCGTCGTAGAGCTGGCTGTTGGCCGCCAGCGAATAGACCCGACCCCAGGGGGCGAAGTGGAACTTCACCTGATAGCCCGCCTCCTTGAACAGATCGCTGATGAGGTGGGCCACTGGACCGTGCTGTTTTGATTGCTCGGAGACAAAAGGGGGCCATTCACCCACGATGATGTTGAGCACCCGGCCCGGTGCAGCGAGAGCCGACTGGCAGGCCAGAAACAACCACAGAGCAAGCAGCGGGATCAGGCGCATGGTAGAAAGAAGGGGACGCAGGCTGGCAGAGGCGAGGGCATCAGGTCACTCCCGGCTGTGATGCGGTGAAAGGGGCTGGGTTGCCCGCAATGCTAACATGAGTCTCATTCCTTGCCGTGGATATTTGTCTCGCCGGGGCCGCCAGGCGCCTATTTTGGCCGCAGGGTATGCCCAAGCTCACAAAACCGATCGAGTAAACGTCATATGATTGATTTCATTATGAGTCTTGCTCTCCTGCCGAACGGCAATTTCACGTAAATCAAAGAGAATGACTATGGCTACCGGACAATATCTGCTGTGGAAAGATGCACAGGGACAGGATTTTCGCCCCGTTGCACTGACCGGCACTGATCTGCTTAACAATCGATACCTCAACAAGGGCACGGCCTTCACCGAACAGGAGCGGGCCGATTTTGATCTCGATGGTTTGCTGCCGCCTCAGGTGCAAACTTTTGAAGCCCAGCTCGAGCGAGTGTATGAGGGGTTCAAGAGCGCTTGCAGCGATATCGAGAAGTACCAGAACCTGCGTGCCCTGCAGGATCGCAACGAAACCCTGTTTTATGCCCTGTTGTCACGCCATGTGGAGGAGATGACTCCCTACATCTATACCCCGACCGTGGGCAAGGCGTGTCAGGAGTTCAGCCACCGCTTCCAGAAGCCGCGCGGCCTCTACATCACCCCGGACAACGTGGATGACATGGGCAGTCAGGCCCGTCACTTCGATGCCAAATCGATCCGCATCATAGTCGTCACCGACAGCCAGGGCATTCTGGGGATCGGCGACCAGGGGGTCGGCGGCATGGGCATCCCCATCGGCAAGCTGGCGCTCTATACCCTGGGGGCCGGTATTCACCCCGCCTGCTGCATGCCCATCGCGCTGGATGTGGGCACCGACAATCAGAAACTGCTCGATGACCCCATGTATCTGGGCCGCCCCCACAAGCGCATTCGCGGCAAGGAGTATGAAGAGTTCATCGACAAGTTTGTGCAGGGGGTCAAGCGCCACTTCCCCAACGCCGTGCTGCAGTGGGAAGACTTCAGCAAATCCAACGCCTTCAACAATCTGGCCCGCTACCAGCAGGCACTGCCGTCATTCAACGATGACATTCAGGGCACCGGTGCCGTGGTGCTGGCCGGTATCATAGGCGCGGTCAAGGTCAAGGGGGAGACCCTGGGCCAGCAGAACTATCTGGTCTATGGCGCTGGCGCCGGTGGGGTTGGCGTCGCGGATCAGATCTGCGCGGGAATGATCCGCGAGGGGATGGATCCGCAGGCGGCCCGCGATCGCATCTACATCCTGGATACCCAGGGGCTGGTGTGTGATAACCGGGATGGGCTTGACGAGTACAAGCGTCGCTACGCCAAGCCGGGGCTGCTGCTGGCCGGTTGGGACACCGAGGTGCCCGGCAAGGCTAATCTGGCCGATGTACTGCGTCATGTGCCCATTACCGTGTTGCTGGGGACCAGTGGCTCGGGCGGTGCCTTCCAGGAAGAGCATATCCAGCTGATGCTGCAGCATTGCGAGCGCCCCATGGTGTTCCCGCTCTCCAACCCGACCGCCAACTGTGAAGCGCTGCCGGAAGATATCTACCGCTGGAGCAAGGGCAAAGCCATAGTTGCAACCGGTAGTCCGTTCAAGGATGTGAGCTACGAGGGGCAGGAGTTCCGGGTCGGGCAGGGCAACAACGTCTTTATCTTCCCCGGTGTAGGTCTGGCGGCCATCGTCAGCCAGATCCGCGAGATCACGCCCGATGTCTTCACTACAGCCGCCTTTGCGCTGGCTGAGTGCGTGAGTGAGGTGGACCTGGCGAAAGGGGCCGTCTATCCCCGCATTCGCGAGCTGCGCAGCATCTCGGTGCATGTGGCGACCGCCGTGCTCAAGGATATCGTGCGTCGGGATCCCTCCCACCCGCTGATCGGTCAGGATCTGCAGCAGCATATCCTCAACCACATGTGGGAGCCGGTTTACCTGCCCTATCGTCGGGTATAACCGCATATTCACCGCTCTGATAACGGGTCGGTAAAGATGACAAGGGGGTGCGCTGTTACCCCCTTTCGTTTACCCCGTGGCATTCACTAAGTTCGCAATGGCCGCCAGCGCCCTTGCTGACTGCGACAGGCGGTATCCTGCCACTGCTGGCTCGCCTTGCCGATATAGAGTTGCTCGCGATAGTCGCGGCACCACTCCCCGCTGGGATGGCGGAAGGTACGTAGCGGGGTGACGCTACCCGAGTGACGGTTAGCTGGATTGAACCAGGTGAGGCTTTGGCCTTTGGTACGGGTTTCCAGCGCCTTGGCGAGAGCCTGATTGGCCAGTTGAACATCTGCCTTATCCATTTGATGATAAAGCGGCGGAGTGTCGACCGTGGCGCAGCCAGCGAGGCCGAGCAGGAGGAGTGTTAGCAGATAACGCATCATGGTTGCCCCTGTTGGCGAAAGCCGTTGTTGAGCAGCGCCCGCTCCTGCTCATCGGTAAGTACTTGCTGGCGATCATCGACCGTGCCATCACCCCTGAGCTTGTTGCCATTGGCATCGACGGCATCCACACCGTTGTCATCGACCGTGCCATCGCCCCTGAGTTTGTTGCCGTTGGCATCGACGGCATCTACGCCGTTGTCATCGACTGTGCCATCACCCCTGAGCTTGTTGCCGTTGGCATCGACGGCATCCACGCCGTTGTCATCGACTGTGCCATCGCCTCTGAGCTTGTTGCCGTTGTCATCGATGGTTCCATCGCCTCTGAGCTTGTTGCCGTTGGCATCGACGGCATCCACGCCGTTGTCATCGATGGTGCCGTCACCTCTGAGCTTGTTGCCATTGGCATCGACGGTATCTACACCGTTGTCATCAACGCCATTGCCAAATCCGCGGCCACCCCCATGGCGTTCTCCCCCTGCATGTTTTTCTCCACCAGCATGCCGTTCACCTCCACCATGCTGCTCTCCGCTGGCATGCTCGCCTTGGCCGCCACGGTCATCGCTGCCCCCATCGCTGTCGCTGTCGCTGCCACCGCCGCTGTCGCTGCCTCCGCCGCTGTTGCTGCCTCCGCCGCTGTCGCTGCCACCGCCGCTGTTGCTGCCTCCGCCGCTGTCGCTGCCACCGCCGCTGTTGCTGCCTCCGCCACTGCTGCCCCCACTGCCACCATCGCCATCTTTGTTGTGAACGATCAGCTCATTGGCGATGTAGCTGTGGCTGCCATCGAGCAGCAGATTGAAGAGCGCGGTAGTGGGAGATGCCTCGATCCAGCAGAGTGACTCAACCAGCAGTAATTCCAGCTGGGGTTGCAGGGCCAGATTGCCCGTCACCATGGCAGGTGCCGGGCGACACATTATCTGCATGCCGGTAAATAGCGGCAGCACCGCCAGTTGCGGGTTTTCGGTTCGGGTCATGGCCGGTGAGATGGCTGCCCAGCCCCGAGTGGTCAGCAGAGGGTGCTCTGCGGTAAAGAACGGGGGCAGATCATTGATCCCGTAGAGTCTGCGCTTGCCCAGTATGACCCGTTCGATCGCCAGGATCCGGTTACTGCCGCCGTGCTGATCCCGCACCCGTTCACCGACCCGGAGCGTCTCTATGGGGCGGGTGGAACCATCGGCCATCGTGATGCGAGTGCCGGCGATAAAGCAGGACTTGGCATAGACCTGATTCATTTGCCACTCATTGTGGGCGAAATCATAACTGAACGGGTTCGCAAACAGGGCGAGTGCGATGGCCGAGCCGATCAGCAATCTGCGCTGGCTGGCCTTGAATGGGGGCTGTGACATGGGGACTCCTTGTCCATCTTGATTCACAGGATCCATTATAGAGCGCCCCTTGGCGGCGGCATTTTTGACCATGAACACAATAAACATGATGGAAAAACGATTGGCGTTCGTCACAATAATGCGTAAAATCGCATACTCGATGCTTGTAGCAACGAATCCCGCCTAAAAAGCCAGTTTCATGCCCTTCCCAAGCAGTAAAAGGTAACGAGTGACGCATTTGCGTTCTTTTTGTGCCTTGAAAAAGTCTTGTGATGACTGAAAAGTGATAAATATCCCCATCAGTTATCAAAAAATTAAGGACATCCATGTTTTCCTTAGTCAAGCAAAGTGTCGCCGGGCTGCAAATCTTGTTTGTCGCCTTCGGTGCCATGGTTCTGGTGCCCCTGCTCACCGGACTGAACCCCTCCATGGCCCTGCTTGGCGCCGGTGTGGGCACCCTGTTGTTCCAGCTCTGCACCCGCCGCCAGGTCCCGATTTTCCTCGGTTCCAGCTTTGCCTTCATCGCTCCCATCATCTACGCCACCCAGACTTGGGGATTGCCATCCACCATGTTTGGCCTGTTTGCCGCCGGTTTCATGTATTTCATTCTGGCTGCGCTGATCCGGGCAAAAGGGATGGGTTTTGTGCACAAATTGCTGCCCCCGGTGGTGATTGGCCCGGTGATCATGGTGATCGGTCTTTCTGTGGCACAGGTTGCCTGCAACATGGCGATGGGTCGTGCTGGCAGTGAGCAGGTAGTACCTGCGGGGACTGCGCTGACGCTGGCCGGTATCTCGCTGGCAGTCACCCTGATTGCAGCGGTGTTCTGCAAGGGGTGGATCAAGCTGATCCCCATCCTGTGCGGCGTGATTGCCGGTTATGTCTCTGCGGTCTTCATGGGCCAGGTGAGTTTCGATGGCATGGTGAACGCCCCCTGGCTGGCGCTGCCCCACTTCGAAACCCCGGAGATCAACTGGGCTGCTGCGTTGTTCATGTTGCCGGTCGCCATCGCCCCCTGTATCGAGCATATCGGTGGCGTGTTGGCGATTGGTGGCGTGACTGGCAAGGATTATACCAAGGATCCGGGTTTGCACCGTACGCTGGCCGGTGACGGCATCGGCGTCTGCTTCGCCGGTTTCATCGGTGGCCCACCCGTGACCACCTACGCCGAAGTGACCGGTGCCGTGATGATCACCCGCAACTTCAATCCGGTCACCATGACCTGGGCTGCGGTGTTTGCCATCATTCTGGCCTTCTTCGGCAAGTTCAATGCGTTGCTCACCTCCATCCCTATGCCGGTGATGGGCGGTATCATGCTGCTGCTGTTCGGATCCATCGCTGCCATCGGTCTCAAGACGCTGGTGGAATCCAAGGTGGATCTGGGGCTGTCACGCAATATCGCGATTGTCGCCGTGACTCTTACTGTCGGGGTCGGTGCGCTGGAGATGAAGATTGGCGACTTCGCGCTGGCCGGTGTTGGCCTGGCCTCTGTTGCCGCCATCCTGCTCAACCTGATCCTGCCCCAACACTCTGAAGAGGGTGTGATGGACGCGGCCAAGGACTGAGTTCCACCAGGCGTTCATCGTTGATTTGGAGAAGGCCACCTCGCGGTGGCCTTCTCTTTTTCGGGTATCTAGCGCCACTTTTCGGTTCGACGGAGCTCATCTGGAATCTAATCTGGAAGCAGATGAGGGGGTTAGCATTCTCATTTGACGTATCTCTTTTCGTGACCTTAGCTAAAGGACAGGTTTGGCTCTGAGGTCTCCTCGAGCAGTATGGGAAAATGGATGTTGGCGTTTTCTATCATTTCTCTCCCAGACCGCTGTCATAAAACGATGCGCTTTTTCTTTGCCACGGCGCTGTTGTATGGCAGAGGCTTATCCGCCCCACTCCGCACTCCCCTTATGCTGCCCTGGCATGTTTCCTCCTCGATTTGTTGTGAGCCTCCCTCGCCGGTTGCGTTTCGTTGCGCACAGGCAAAATCCGGATCTGTTTGCTGCTGCACATGGGTGGGCGGCGAGCCGTGAAAGCCGGCATGACCCCAGCGGGTCAGACGTGCACCGCCATCGGTAACGGCGGATGTTCAGGGATGAATGGCAAGCAAAGCGAGGTTGCAATGAACTATCAACTGCTGTGGAAAAGTGCAATTTTTTCAGTCTCTTCCATGATGGCGATAAGCGCTGTTCAGGCTGCGCCACTGAACGTGATGACCGAGGATTACCCGCCATTCAACATGCAGGGGGAGGGGGGCAAGATTGTCGGGCTGTCGACCGAGGTGGTCGAAGAGCTGTTCAAGCGTGCCGGGGTCGAATACAAGCTGACCCTGATGCCCTGGAAACGGGCGTACGAAGATACCCTCGGTACTCCCAATACCGCCCTCTACTCCACGACCCGCACTCCAGAGCGGGAAGCACTGTTCAAGTGGGTCGGGCCGCTGGTCAATAACAACTGGGTGTTTTTCTCCAGCTCGACAGCCAATATCACGGTCAAGTCACTGGAAGATGCCAAGCAGTATTCGGTGGGTGGCTATAACGGCGATGCGGCCGCCGAATATCTCAAGGCCCAGGGATTTGCCAAGTTGCAGTTGGCAGCCAACGATACCGCCAACGTGAAGAAACTGGAGGCAGGTCGCATCGATCTCTGGGCAACCGGCCAGTATCTGGCCCCCTATCTGGCCAGCAAGGAGAAGGTGGCCTCACCCAAGCCGGTCTTCGTGTTCAAGGAAACCCAGATGAGCTTGGCGTTTAACAAGGATACGCCCGATGAGCTCATCACCAAGCTTAACGAGATCCTCGCTGCCATGAAGGCGGATGGCACCATCGACAAGATCAATGCCAAGTACCAGTAACAGTACCAATAGCAAGTGCCGCTCAATGGCACTGCGCCGGCTGCCGTAAAACCGGGAGGAAACCATGGATTGGAAAAGTCTGACGTTCAGGATTGCCGTGTTGACCTCCCTGTCGGTGAGTCTGCTACTGGTGTTGTTTGGCGGTTACAACTACCACGCCGTCAAGGCGGAGAGCTACAGCAAACAGAGTGCGCTGGTCGAACAGGCCATCGGCCGGCTGCAGCTCTCCCTGCCCGGCCCGCTGTGGAATTATGAATCGGCCTTCATCGAGGCATCACTCAAGTCCGAGCTGGCGGCCGATATCCTGAGTGCTTTGCTGGTGGTCAACAAGGACAAGCTGGTAGCCGGGTTTGCCCGTGACTCGGCGGGGAGCATTGCCCCTGTGACAGCCATGCCTGCCGATACTGCTGCCTATGGGGGATATGATCTGGTCTATGACGACAGCGGCCAGAAAAACACAGTGGCCCGATTGCTGGTGCAAACCAGTGATGCTGCCATTCAGGCCCAACTGCGCCAGCAGTTGATCACCACCGTCTGGCAGATCCTGGTGCTCGATCTCTGCATCATCGCGTTGCTGATGGTGCTGATTCATCGCAATGTGCTCAGGCCGCTCCATCAGATGAATCAGGCGGTGTTTGATCTGGCCAAAGGAGAGGGGGATCTGACCCGGCGTCTGAAGATCAGCCGTCAGGATGAGATGGGCGCGCTGGCCATCAACATCAACCATTTTATTGCCAAGTTGCAGGAGATGGTGGCGGAGATCAACGAGCTCTCTGCCGGTGTGTTGCAAACCGCCGAACTCTGTGACTCCCTCTCGGCAGATACCCGGGTAGGCAGTGACGCCCAGCAATCCGAGCTGGATCAAGTCGCAACCGCCATCACCGAGATGAGTCAGGCTGTGCAGGAAGTGGCTGGCAATGCGGTGAAAACTTCTGGCGCCACCGATGAGGCCAACCTCTATGTGGAGCAGGGTTACAATCTGGCGGGCCATGCCAATGAGGCCATCCATCAACTGGTGGGGGAGGTGGAGCGAGTCGCCACCCTGATGCGCACCCTTTCGACCGAGAGCAGCAGCATTGGCACCATCATCGAAGTGATCAACGGCATTGCCGAGCAGACCAATTTGCTTGCCCTCAACGCGGCCATCGAGGCGGCGCGGGCGGGTGATCAGGGGCGCGGTTTTGCGGTGGTGGCGGATGAGGTGCGCACCTTGTCGGGCCGTACTCGCCAGTCGACGGAGGAGATCAGCGCCAGTATCAAGCGGTTGCAGCAAGCGACCCAGAATGTCGGTGCCGGCATGCAACAGAGTCAAGAGAAGGCATCCCGCGCTGGCATCGAGGCGGCAGATGTGCAGACATCGGTGGAGAAGATTAAAAATCAGGTCAGCCTGATCCGCGAGATGAACATGTATATCGCCCAGGCATCGGAAGAACAACACTCGGTGGCGGAGGCGGTCAGCCACAGCGTCAACCGGATTGCAACGCTCAACAGCGAGAGTGCAGCCAGAGTGGCACAGGTTGCCGAAGCCAGCAGCGATCTGCGGCAGCTGTCGGCCCAACTCGACACCCTGCTTAAGCAGTTTCGGGTCTAGTCAGTTCACTTCGCCCCGTTGGACCATCCTGCGGGGCAGGTCTGTTCCCATTATTTTGAGGCGTGGCGAGATGTTGTGAGGGGCAAGGGGCCTTGTCCAGCAGCGCTTTTCGTCATGCCCATGTCACTGTTCAGCTGAGATTGGCGTGACCGTCATAGGCGAAACTCGCAACATCATGCTCTGCCCGATACGCAGTCCGACAGCGCTGGACGCATATTTTCATTTTCCCCGCTCATGCCTGT
>NZ_QAJD01000135.1:71434-72362 GCF_003061465.1 Aeromonas sp. HMWF017 | reverse complement strand
ATCGGTGGAGAAGATTAAAAATCAGGTCAGCCTGATCCGCGAGATGAACATGTATATCGCCCAGGCATCGGAAGAACAACACTCGGTGGCAGAGGCGGTCAGCCATAGCGTCAACCGGATTGCGACGCTCAACAGCGAGAGTGCGGCCAGAGTGGCAAAGGTTGCCGAGGCCAGCAGCGATCTGCGGCAGCTGTCGGCCCAACTCGACACCCTGCTCAAGCAGTTTCGGGTCTAGTCAGTTCACTTCGCCCCGTTGGATCATCCTGCGGGGCAGGCCGGTTCCCATTAATTTGAGGCGTGGCGAGATGTCGTGAGGGGCAAGGGGCCTTGTCCTGCAGCGTTTTTCGTCATGCCCATGTCACTGTTCAGCTGAGATTGGCGTGACCGCGATAGGCGAAACTCGCAGCATCATGCTCTGCCCGATACGCAGTCCGACAGCGCTGGACGCATATTTTCATTTTCCCCGCTCATGCCTGCCTGCATCTATTGTGCCGCTGATCTCGACCCTTTAGAATTTCGTTTAATTACAGCGAGTCCTGAGCCGCCATCTGGCTTTATCAGGTGTGGAATCCCATCTTCTTCATGATGAATGCAAATAACAGGTAGTCGCCACCCTGATGCGCACCCTTTCGACCGAAAGCAGCAGCATTGGCACCATCATCGAGGTGATCAACGGCATTGCCGAGCAGACCAATTTGCTTGCCCTCAACGCGGCCATCGAGGCGGCGCGGGCGGGTGATCAGGGGCGCGGTTTTACGGTGGTGGCGGATGAGGTACGCACCTTGTCGGGCCGTACTCGCCAGTCGACGGAGGAGATCAGTGCCAGTATCAAGCGGTTGCAGCAAGCGACCCAGAATGTCGGGGCCGGGATGCAACAGAGTCAGGAGAAGGCATCCCGCGCCGGCATCGAGGCGGCAGATGTGCAGAT
>NZ_QAJD01000135.1:40685-71424 GCF_003061465.1 Aeromonas sp. HMWF017 | reverse complement strand
CTGCATCTATTGTGCCGCTGATCCCGACCCTTTAGAATTTCGTTTAATTACAGCAAGTCCTGAGCCGCCATCTGGCTTTATCAGGTGTGGAATCCCATCTTCTTCATGATGAATGCAAATAACAGGTGGTTGGTATGACCGGGGTTGCGCCAGGCAATAACTTATCAGCCTATCACTTCGGTGATTATGTCTTTGATGTCAAAAGGCGAGAGCTGATCTTCTGTGCCGACAAGGACAACTTGCAAAGCGCCCGGGTGGTGCGCTTGTCATCCGCAGAGAGCCTCATTTTCAGCTATCTGCTCGATCACCATGACGAGGTGTGCGACAAGGATCTGTTGCTCGAAATCGGCTGGTTGGGTCGCCCCATCAGCCCCAACTCCCTGAACGTGGCTATCGCCAATATTCGCCGCCACTTCGCCTCATCCCCCCAGACGCTGGATATCAGAAGCACCCCGAAAAAAGGGTACTCCCTGCATCTGAACTGCAAGATGAAGAGCTATTACGGCAAGGCACTGCCAACAGAGAGTGAGCCCTTGCCCGAGCCGATGAGCGAGCCCACGCCTGCAGCGGCTGCGCAGCCACCGTCGACATCACCAAGCTCCGACCACGAGGTCATCAAAGAGCCTGCGGCTCCCCGTTCTTTTGGTGAGCGCGCCAAACTTGCCTTTCTCAGCGGTATCGGGCGGCCAATGCTGGCAAGGGGCCTGATGTACGTCAATCTGCTACTGGCTGTGCTGGTGGTGTTTGTCGCCAGCTATCTCCATTTCGAGTGGCTCCATGTGCACTGCACCGATTCGCCGACCGGCGTTGTTTGCCAGATGGAGGCACGGAGCGACGTGCCTCCAGTCAAACCGGCATCGCTGGTGCTGGTCTCCGGCCACCAGGTTCGCGTGCTCTCCTATAAAGAGCTCGAAAAAACGCTGTAAGGGATCTCTGATGAAACGAACGCTGAAAAATACCTTGCTGCTGTTGCCACTGCTTGTCGTGCTGCTGTTTGTGGTCGGGATGTTTATCAACAGTCTGGGCTGTCATTACGACCTGAAAATGTCAGCCAATGGAGTCAACTATCACGGGGTGTGCCGCTGGGGCAAAATCACCGTGATCGAAGAGGAGGAGGCGACCAGGGAGAAGTGGCGGGTGACCGGTTTTCAACTTACCTTCTTCAACCAGCTTGTTTACCTCATCGACAGTCGTACCCAACTGCACGAATCGGGTAACGATGACTCCTATCTCAATGAGTACAACCTGATCCAGTCGCAATATGCGCTGGTCAACTATGCCTGGGTGCCGCTGACTGAAAACAAGGTGGCGATCTTCCAGCGCGATCCGGTGCACGAGGTCGTGATTGCCCAGCGAGATGGCTGGTTCGATCTCTACCGCTGGTTCTTCCCCCCGGCACCGCTGGTGCCTGTTCAGCCACAAAGCGCAGGTGCCGGGCGTCCCGCTAGTTTCTAAGCAACTTGCACCAGGGGCCGGTGACCTCGCAGTGGCCTGTCTCATCACTGTTTTGCCAGCCCAGCCGATGGTAGAAGGCTACTGCCGCCGTGTTGCGGGTCGCGACCTTGAGCGAGCCGTGCGGCGAATCAGCGAGGCCCCGCTCCAGCAGGGCGCGTCCTATCCCCTGACCGTGCCAGTCGCTTGACACATAGAGGTGATGGACGAAGTGATCGGGCTGCCAGATGGCGATAAAGCCGCAGATATTGCCCCCCTGTTCGGCTACCCACACCTGTTCACCTTTGGTCTGCGCTTCGAAATCCTCGAGTTGGAAACGGGCGGGATCGACCCAGTGAAAGGTGTGGCGGCGGCTCTTTAAAAACAGCCGGGCCAGTTGGGGAATGTCATGTTCTTCCATGAGCCGGATCATGATGACCTCCCGGATCAAGCCAATGTTCATTGAGGCAGCTGCACAGCGGCAGGTTAATCGATGCAAATGACAAGGGGGTGATTAAGCACTGTCCATTGTATTTGCCATGGGGCTATACTGCCGGAGTCCCTTGTATGGATGGCTTGAGGATCGCTGATTTATGGACAATAAACTGATTGAAGGCAACATTTTTGTTCCGGCGCACATAGACGATGTCTGGCACGCCTGGACTACCGAAAGCGGTCTGCGCAGTTTTCTGGCTCCCGAATGTTTGATGGTGGCCGAACCGAATGGTCCTTTCGAGATCTACTTCAGGCCTGATGCCCCGCTGGGTGAACGTGGCAGCGAAGGGTGCCGGGTCATGGCCGTCATGCCCTATGACCTGCTCAGTTTCAGCTGGAATTTCCCGCCCAGCCTACCCCATATCCGCCAGCAAAAGACCCAGGTTTGCCTGCGATTTGTGCCGGAAGGGCAGGGCACTCGCCTCTACTTCCTGCAGAGCGGTTGGGCCAATGATCCGGATTGGGATCAGGGTTATGCCTATTTTCGGGAAGAGTGGCTGGAGACCAGCCTGCCACGGTTGCAGTACCGTTTTACCCACGGTCCCATCGACTGGAACAATCCGCCAGACAAGGCGCAGTTGAAGGCGCTGGCCCAGTAATCCCGGATGTCAGACATAAAAAAAACCGGCCAAAAGGCCGGTTGAAACAGTTCAGGCTTGTCAGGTGACAAACGTATCCAGCGGATGAGAGTCGCTTTCCACTCCTTGTGAAGCACAACACTCTTGGTTACGTGCGGCTACTTTATGCCATTCACACTGAATCGAGGCTGAACCATGGATCATCCCGCCTCGTTCCCCTCTTCAATCAGATAGTGATCCCCATCGACTGGCGCAAGTAAGCGCCCGCACCGAGCAGCCCCGGCCCTTCATGGGTGATCAGAAACACCGGGATCTCCTTGAGGTAGGACTTGAAGCGCCCCTTGTCTTCAAAGGCGACCCGGAAACCGGAACCGGTAAAGAACTCCTGGAAGCGCGGCACTATGCCACCTGCGATATAGACGCCGCCAAAGGTACCCATATTGAGGGCCAGATTGCCGGCAAAGCGGCCCATCAGCACGCAGAACAGGCTCAGGGTGCGACGGCAATCGAGGCATTCCCCGGCCAGTGCGCGCTCGGTAATGTCTTTGGGGGCAAACGGTTCGGGCTCACGGCCATCGGATTTCACCAGCCCGCGATAGAGATTGACCAGACCCGGGCCGGAGAGGAAACGCTCTGCCGAGACATGGCCCAATTCGCCTCGCATTACTTGCAGTACCGCATCTTCCTCTTCGCTGTTGGCAGCAAAATCCACATGACCACCTTCACCCGGCAGGCTCAGCCACTGGTCGCCCGCCTTGACCAGATGGGCGACCCCAAGGCCGGTGCCCGCACCATAGATGGCGATGGGCTTGCCCGCTACCGGCGCGGCGCCGCCAAGCTGGATGCGATCCGATTCAGCCAATACCGGCACCGCCATCGAGACCGCAGTAAAGTCGTTGATCACTTGCAGGCGCGCCAGCCCGAGATTGCTCTGCATCTCGCTGATGGAGAACTCCCAGCTGTGGTTGGTCATGGCAACCCAGTCACCGTTGATGGGGCAGGCGATGGCGATGCAGGCTTCAGCCACCTGTACCTTGTGTTCCTCCAGATAGAGGCGTACCACGGCTTCAAGGCTGGGATGGGCCAGACCTGAGTAGGTCTTTGCCTGAGAGATAGTACCGGTGGCCAGCTCACACAGGGCCAGACGCGCATTGGTGCCGCCGACATCGCCGACCAGCGCATGGGTATGCTGCATAACAACTCCTTCGTTACAGGATGGGGACGACTCTGGTGTCCCGAGATTATTGTTGGATTATGACGGCCCATTCTATCCGAGCTCAGGCTTGCTCACCCGCCGGATCGATACAAACGTGCGCCTGCTCACAGTGTTGTTGCTTTGCAACATTTGTAAGCGCTTTCATGGCTAGGTGACGTTTTGTAACGAAAAGTACGAAATAATTAGAGATGAGTCATACTTTGTATGGCAGGCGTTAGTTGCGATAACCGCTTGTCTTGTATAGTCCTTAGCTTGAATGGAAACTTGCTTAGCCGTAGATTGAGTGCAAAGACACTGAAGCTAAATTACAAAAACGCCTGGTGGTGATGATGAATACCCTTGATAAAATTACGAACAACTTGGAAAGTTTCAGTAAATCAGAACGCAAGGTTGCCGAGGTGATCCTGGCGTCTCCCCAGACCGCCATCCACTCCAGCATCGCTGCTCTGGCCAAGATGGCCGACGTCAGTGAACCGACCGTCAACCGCTTTTGCCGCCGTCTCGATACCAAGGGCTTTCCTGATTTCAAACTCCATCTGGCCCAGAGCCTGGCCAATGGCACCCCTTACGTAAATCGTCATGTGGAAGCGGAAGATGGGCCCGATACCTACACCGCCAAGATTTTCGAATCCACCATGGCCTGTCTGGATGCCGCCAAAAACAGCCTGGATATCTCTGCCATCAACCGCTGCGTCGATATCCTGACCCAGTCCAAGAAGATCAGCTTCTTCGGCCTTGGCGCCTCCTCCGCCGTTGCCCGCGATGCCCAGAACAAATTCTTTCGCTTCAACATTCCGGTAGTGAGCTTTGACGATATCGTCATGATGCGCATGAGCTGCATCAACAGCAGCGAAGGGGATGTGGTGGTACTTATTTCCCACACCGGCCGCACCAAGGCGCTGGTCGAAATCGCCGCGCTGGCCCGCGAGAACGACGCCACCGTGATCGGCATGACCGCCAAGGACTCCCCGCTGGCCCGCGAGTGCAATCTGGTGCTCTCCATGGATGTGCCGGAAGATACCGATGTCTATATGCCGATGGCATCCCGCATCGCCCAGCTGGCGCTGGTGGATGTGCTGGCGACCGGTTTTACCCTGCGCCGGGGGATGAAATTTCGCGAAAATCTGAAGAAAGTGAAAGAGGGATTGCGCGAATCCCGCTTCGAAACCCCGCACTCTTCCTGAACCGTCGGGGGCTCCGGCCCCCGACTGTCTATGCCACCCGCCTTGGTGTAGTATTGTAATTTAATAACAAAAACCACCCAGATGGTTTGCAAACGGGTGCATCGAGCCATGGGCTTGATGGGGCAGAATCTCAAGTCATATCAACTTCATATTGGAGTCTTTCATGCCTAGACGTACAAAGATTGTAACCACACTCGGTCCGGCTACCGACCGCGAAGGGATCCTCGAAGGGATCATCCGCGCCGGGGCCGACATGGTGCGGATGAACTTCTCTCACGGCACTGCTGAAGACCATATCCTGCGCGCCAATCAGGTGCGTGACATTGCTGCCAAGCTCGGTCGTCACGTTGCCATCATGGGTGATCTGCAAGGCCCGAAAATCCGAGTTTCCACTTTCAAGGATGGCAAAATCTATCTGGCCATCGGTGACAAGTTCATTCTCGACGCGGCACTCGGCAAGGGTGAAGGTTGCCAGGAGCAGGTTGGCATCGATTACAAGAGCCTGCCAGACGATGTGGTACAGGGCGACATCCTGCTGCTGGACGATGGCCGTGTACAGCTGAAGGTCGAGCAGGTTGAAGGCACCCGCATTCACACCACGGTGACCGTGGCCGGGCCGCTCTCCAACAACAAGGGCATCAACAAGAAAGGGGGGGGTCTCTCCGCTCCGGCCCTGACCGAGAAGGACAAGGAAGACATCAAGACTGCTGCCCGCATGAATGTGGACTATCTGGCTGTCTCCTTCCCGCGCTGTGGCGATGATCTGCGCTACGCCCGCGAGCTGGCCCGCGAAGCCGGTTCCAATGCCAAGATCGTGGCCAAGGTTGAGCGCGCCGAAACCGTCGCCACTGATGAGGCGATGGAAGACATCATCCTCGGTTCCGATGCCGTGATGGTTGCCCGTGGCGATCTGGGTGTCGAGATCGGTGACCCCGAGCTGGTTGGCGTACAGAAGAAGTTGATCCGCCACTCCCGTCGTTTGAACCGCGTGGTGATCACCGCGACCCAGATGATGGAGTCGATGATCAATGCGCCGCTGCCGACTCGTGCAGAGGTCATGGACGTGGCCAACGCAGTGCTGGATGGTACCGATGCGGTGATGCTCTCTGCCGAGACTGCCGCCGGTCAGTTCCCCATCGAGACCGTGACCTCCATGGCGAGCGTCTGTGTCGGTGCCGAGAAGCACCCGAGCCTGAACGTCTCCAACCACCGCATGAGCTACACCTTCACTTCTGTTGAAGAAGCTGTAGCCATGTCCACCATGTATGCGGCCAACCACCTGGAAGGGGTGAAGGCGATCGTGGCGTTGACCGAGTCCGGCACCACTCCGCTGCTGATGTCCCGTATCAGCTCAGGTCTGCCGATCTTCGCCATGTCCCCCCACAACAAGACCCTGGCCTGGACCAACCTCTACCGTGGTGTTACCCCAGTGATGTTTGACGGTGACGAGACCAAACCGGTCTACGAAGTGTGCCGCGACGCGCTGGCCGTGCTCAAGGAGAAGGAGCTGCTGCAAAGCGGCGACATGGTGCTGCTGACTCACGGTGACAAGATGGAAACCGTGGGCAGTACTAACACCTGCAAGGTGATGATGGTCGAATAAGCCCGTCCGGTTTTACTGTGCTTAACAAGGCTGCTCCTCTTTGATGAGCAGCCTTTTTGTTAACTGCTGTCGGGCTGTGGCGGTATAAACAGGACTCAATGATTGCTTAACCGGATTCCCCTTCCGATAATGCGGGAGTGATTTTCAGCGGGTAGCCTGTTGTAGGTGATCGCACCAGGTAACCCAGACACTCGACAATACGGGAGTGAAAAAATGAACAAGCGTAACTGGTTGCTGGCCCTGTCACTGAGTCTGGCCTTCTCACCCTGTTATGCCGACTGGGCCAAGCTCAAGGCCGCAGCGTCGGATCTGGGAGCGGCAGTGAGCGAGACCAGCAAGGAGGTGTGGCAGGACGTCAGCGATTTCTCCAAGAAGAGCTGGGCTTCCATCTCGGCCTGGGGAGAGGATGCCTTCAATACCGCTGGGGTCTGGACTGACAAGAGCATCGCGACCGGCAAGGAGTGGCTGAAGGCGGCCGATAAAAAGCTCGACGAGATGCTCAACCCCAAAACGGCTAAAGAGGCCCGGCTGGCCCTCAACACCATGGCAGATACCGCACTGGTGCGGCTGTTCAACGAGCAACCCTCGGCCAAGTTGCTGTTTGACAAGGCTTATGGCTATGCGGTGTTCGATTCGCGCAAGTTCTCTCTGATGCTGCATACCAATCAGGGGGCCGGGGTGGCGGTCAATCGCAAAACCGGCAAGCACACCTATATGAAGATGTTTGGTGCGGGGCTGGCGGCCGGGATTGGCGGCAAGTTCTATCAGCAGGTGATCCTGTTTGAAGACAAGGCCAGATTCGATGCCTTTGTAACCCAAGGGTGGGAAGCCACCTCCGAAGTGGGCGTGGTGGCCGGCAAGGAGAGCGCCGAGCTGACCGCCAAATACAACGGCGGCATGGCCATCTACCAGATTGGTGAGAAGGGCTTGCTGCTTGATGCCAATATCTCCGGTTCCAAGTACTGGATTGACAAGGATCTGACCCAGTAATTGATCATGCTTTGAGCGATCGTCAGTTTTTCTTTATTCACAGTGAGTTGTTGTCTGTTTAAACGCAGCAACTTGCAGTAAAAAGAGGGCCCGTAGCCCTCTTTTTCGTGGGCGCAAACAAGCTTTAGCAACAGGACAAGGAGAGTGGCATGGTACAAGCAACAGAACCGGGTGGGATGGAGATGAGCCCTGGTCGAGAGTGGGACAAACAGAGTATCTATCTGCGTCAGCAGGATGGTATTCCCATGGTCTTTTGGGTCAAGGGGGAGCAGGTCTTTCCCCTCGACCCCAGCCCGTCAGGGGCTGAATACCAGGGGCATTTTGGCTGGGGGCAGGCCGATGAGGCGACGATGGCTCTGGCGGAGGCCATCGTCGCCAAACTGGTGGCAGAGGGATTGATCTCACCCGATCTGGCTGCGAGCCGAGCGGGTTACCTTTACAACGAAGTGTTGGTCAAATTACCCGCCGGAGAACATTACGATCTGCATCTTAGCTATCTGAGGTTGTTATTTGGTGAGGGGAGCGTACCGCGGCCTTGAGTGATGCAAGCTCCTCATCCATCCCCCCAGCCCTTGGATTGAAAGCATTTTACCTGATTGGCACTTTTATTGCTTTAAGCCAATCAGCGTCAATGATTTGTCTGGGGATAGAAAATGGAAATTAGTGCAAGCAGCCTGATGCAAGAGATGCAGGTGCTCAAGATCGAAGCAGGCGCAACGCCGCTGGCACAACCCGGTCGTCAGGTAACCTCCGACTTTGGTCTGCTGCTGCAACAGGCGCTTGGCAATGTCAACGAGCTGCAAGGCGCCGCCAATGATCTGCGCACCCGTTTCGATATGGGCGACAAGTCGGTGGATCTGGCCGAGGTGATGATCGCGGGCCAAAAATCGTCCATCGCTTTTGAAGCCACGGTACAGGTGCGTAACAAGATGGTCGATGCCTACAAGACCATCATGAACATGCCGGTATAAGTGATTACTGAACATCATGAACATGTCAGCAATAAGGACATAAATCGTGGCTACTGACCAAAACGGCGATCTGCTGATAAACGATGAGGGCACCGCCGCCCTCGATGAAAATGAGCAGAAGAGTTCGGCGCTGGGATTCCTGTCCAATACCGATGTACTGCGGCAAATCACCCTGATCCTGGGGCTTGCCATCTGTCTGGCCATTGCGGTGTTTATCCTGCTGTGGGGCAAGGAGCCGGATATGCGTCCGCTCGGCACCTACACCACCCAGGAGCTGGTGAAGACTCTCGATTTCCTCGATCAGCAGAAGATCCCCTACGAGGTGGATGGCAAGAGCGTGCTGGTCAACGCCGAAAGCTACCCCACTATCCAGCTGGCCCTGACCCGTGCCGGTCTTGCCAATGCCACCGATAGCAACATCGGTGGTGAAGATATCCTGCTGAAAGATTCCAGTTTCGGCGTCAGCCAGCGGATGGAGAGCGAACGTCTGAAGCTGAGCCGCGAGCGTCAACTGGCGAGCGCCATCGAGCAGTTCCAGAATGTGGCCAAGGCCCAGGTGCTGCTGGCTATCCCGAAAGACAACGTGTTTGCCCGCAACGAACGCAAACCCAGTGCCACCGTGGTGCTCAACCTGAAAGGGGCGGCGCTGGGGCAGGGGGAGGTGGACTCGATCGTCGATATGGTTGCCTCTGCTGTACATGGCCTTGAGCCGACCCGCGTCACCGTCACCGACCAGAATGGCCGTCTGCTCAACTCCGGCTCGCAAGACCCGATCTCGGCCCAGACTCGCAAAGAGTTTGCCATGCAGCAGAAGCAGGAGCTGGAGTACAAACAAAAAATTGACGCCATCCTGATCCCGGTGCTGGGGGCCGACAACTATACGGCGGAAGTGGATCTCTCCCTCGACTTCTCCCAGCAGGAGCAGACCCGCAAGACTTACAACCCGGACCTGCCTGCTGTGCGCTCCGAGATGACCATGGAAGAGAACAGCGCCAGCGGCAGCAACGGTGGTGTGCCTGGTGCACTCTCCAACCAGCCCCCTGCCGCCTCCAATATTCCCGAGGAGGCGACCGGTGGTGATGGTGCCAGCGCTGCCGCTTCTGGCCGTTCCCGCAAAGAGGCGACTCGCAACTTCGAGCTGGATACCACCGTCAGCCATACCCGTCGCCAGATGGGGGGCATTCGCCGTATGACCGTCTCGGTTGCCGTGGATTACAAGGCGGTGCCCGGTGCCGACGGGGCCGTGACCCGTGAGGCGCGCACCCAGGCAGAACTCGATACATTGCGCCGTTTGCTGAGCGGTGGCCTTGGCTTTGATGTGACCCGGGGTGATACCCTTGAGGTGGTCGCGATTCCGTTCAATCGCCCAGAGCTGGATACCGTGGCCGAGGTGCCGCTCTACGATCAGCCCTGGTTCTGGCGTGCGGTGCGCATCGCCGCCTCGGTACTGGTGATCATCGTCTTGATCGTCACCGTGGTTCGCCCCATGCTCAAGCGACTGCTCTATCCGGATGCCAAACCGGAAGGGGAAGTGGATTTCGACAACCACACCGTACTGGGTGGCGACGACGAGTTGAGTCTGCTGTCAGCACAAGTCGAGAACGATCAGGTATTTGGTGTACGCGATGGCCAGCTGAAACTGCCGGATCTGCACCGTGACGAAGACTTGCTCAAGGCGGTACGTGCGCTGGTGGCGAACGAGCCGGATCTGGCCGCTCAGGTCATTAAAGAATGGGTAACGAACAAAGATGCCTGAAGAAAAGAAGAGTCAAGTCACCGGCAATGACATCACCGACAGTCAGCGCCAGATCCTCGACCAGATGTCGGGGATGGAGATGGCTGCGGTGTTGATGCTGAGCCTCAATGAAGAGGATGCCGCCCAGATCTTCCGTCATCTCGAGCCCAAGCAGGTGCAGCGGCTCGGTATGTCGATGGCCTCCATGTCCGACTTCAGTCACGATCGGGTGGCGGCGGTGCATCGTCAATTCATCGACGATATCCAGAAGTACACCAACATCGGTATCGGCAGCGAAGACTTCGTGCGCAAGGCGCTGGTGGCGGCCCTTGGCGAGGACAAGGCGAGCAACCTGGTGGACCAGATCATTCTCGGTTCCGGTGCCCGTGGCCTCGATTCGCTCAAGTGGATGGATGCCCGTCAGGTGGCCAGCATCATCCAGAACGAACACCCGCAGATCCAGACCATCGTGCTCTCCTATCTGGAGCCGGAGCAGTCCGCCGAGATCCTGAGCCAGTTCCCGGAGCAGGTGCGCCTCGATCTGGTGATGCGGATCGCCAACCTCGAAGAGGTGCAACCGGCGGCACTGCAAGAGTTGAACGACATCATGGAGAAACAGTTCGCCGGCGCGGCCGGTGCCCAGGCAGCCAAGATGGGCGGCCTGAAGGCAGCTGCCAACATCATGAACTACCTGGATACCAATATCGAAGGCCAGCTGATGGACTCCATCCGCGAGTCGGACGAAGAGATGAGCCAGCAGATCCAGGATTTGATGTTCGTGTTCGAAAACCTTATCGATGTGGACGATCGCGGCATCCAGACCATGCTGCGGGAAGTGCCGGGGGATCTGCTGCAACGGGCCCTCAAGGGCTCCGACGATCAGATGCGCGAGAAGATCTTCAAGAACATGTCCAAACGGGCGGCCGAAATGCTGGCCGACGATCTGGAGGCCATGGGGCCGATCCGGGTCTCCGAAGTGGAAGCCGCCCAGAAAGAGATCCTCTCCATCGCCCGCCGTCTGGCGGATGCCGGCGAGATCATGCTGGGTGCCGGTGGTGGCGAGGAGTTCCTCTAAGCCATGGCCCATAAACAGAATCGCGATGCCAACCCCGCATCAGGCAGTGGCGAGGAGCCGCGCGAAGCATGAACAACAAACTGCGTGGTTATGTGCGCCCCGACGGCGATGATGCCCGGGTAGAGACCTGGGGCTGGCCCGAGATGGCCGTCGAGGTGGAGCCGGGTGCGCCCACCAATGCCCTCGGCCTGGCCCCTGACTGGTATCAGCAGGAAGAGGAGGTGGTGGAGCCTGAGCCCGAACAGGAGCCGACCCCCAGCATTACCGCCGAAGAGCTGGAAGCGATCCGTCAGGCTGCCTGGGAAGAGGGAATGGCTGAGGGGCGCGAGTCCGGTTATGCCAAGGGGATGGAAGAGGGCAAGCTGGAAGGATTGCAACAGGGGCACTCTGCCGGTCTCGAACAGGGGCGCGAGGAGGGGCTGGCCATGGGCCGTGAGCTGGTGGAGCAGGAGATCGCCCACTGGCAGGGGCTCGCCGCGCGCCTTGCCAATCCGCTTAACGAGCTGGATCTGGCGGTGGAGCAGCAGTTGGTCTCGCTGGTGATGCAACTGGCCCGCGCGCTTATTCGTCACGAAGCGGAGACCTCTCCTCGCATTTTGCTGGAGGCGCTTAAAGAGGGGCTGGCCTTGCTGCCCGCCGCCGAACAGGGGGTGACCCTGATGCTGCATCCCGACGATATTGCACGAATCGAACAGGCATTTGGCGCCGACGAGTGCGCCAAGCGCCACTGGCGATTGCAGAGCGATCCCACCCTCTCCCCCGGCGATCTGCAATTGGCGACCGAGCTATCCAGCATCGATCTGACCCTCTCCGGGCGCATCGATCAGTTGCTGCGCAACTTCTTGCGGGATAATGCGTCGCAGAAACCGGCTTCGCAGGATCCACGCCCATAACCGATGCTGGACGTTGCCGTCCGGCTGCACTTTTTAGCTCTCAGGAGGCCAGATGAGCGGCTCGCTACTGAACCGGTTGCAAGGGTACAAGGTACGCGACAGCGCCCCCAAACCGCCGGTCGCCGGCAAATTGACCCGGGTGGTGGGGTTGACCCTCGAAGCCATCGGCTGCCGCGCCGCCATTGGTGCCCTCTGCCGCATCGCTACCCTTGATGGGACGCTGGAGGCTGAAGTGGTCGGTTTTTCTGGCGATCGCCTCTATCTGATGCCGAGCGAGCAGCTCAAAGGGGTGATCCCCGGTGCCCGGGTAGTGCCCATCACCGAAGAGCACGGCATTCCGGTTGGGATGAACCTGCTTGGTCGGGTCATCGACGGCATCGGTCAGCCACTCGATGGCCTCGGCCCCATTCTCTCCTCCCAGACCGTGCAGTTTGCCCAGCACCGTATCAACCCGCTCTCTCGCCGCCCGATCCATCAGCCGATGGACGTGGGGGTGCGTGCCATCAACGCCGTGCTGACGGTGGGTCAGGGCCAGCGGATGGGGCTGTTTGCCGGTTCAGGTGTCGGTAAATCCGTGCTGCTGGGCATGATGACCCGCGGCTCGGTGGCGGATGTTGTAGTGGTCGGCCTCATCGGTGAACGGGGCCGGGAAGTAAAAGAGTTTATCGAAGACATTCTGGGAGAGGAGGGGCGAGCCCGCTCCGTGGTGGTGGCGGCTCCCGCCGACGCCTCGCCGCTGATGCGTCTAAAGGGGTGTGAAACGGCACTGGCTATCGCCGAGTATTTTCGCGATCAGGGGCTCAACGTGTTGCTCTTGATGGACTCTCTTACCCGTTATGCCCAGGCCCAGCGTGAGATCGCGCTGGCGGTGGGCGAGCCGCCGGCGACCAAGGGTTATCCGCCGTCGGTATTTGCCAAATTACCGGCGCTGGTGGAGCGGGCGGGTAACGGCAGTGACGGTCAGGGCTCCATCACGGCATTCTTCACCGTACTGACCGAGGGGGATGACCTGCAAGATCCCATTGCCGATGCGGCGCGGGCCATCCTCGATGGCCACATAGTGTTGTCGCGCGAGCTGGCTGATGCGGGCCACTATCCGGCTATCGATATCGAGAAATCCATCAGCCGGGTCATGCCCATGGTCACTTCGCCGGAACATATGGATCTGGCGCGCACCCTCAAGCAGTTCTACTCCCTCTATCAGCAGAACCGGGATCTCATCACCATAGGTGCCTACAGTCAGGGTTCTGATCCGCGCATTGACCGCGCCATCATTCAAAAACCCTATCTGGATCAGTTCTTGCAGCAGGGGATGCGCGAGGTTATTCACTACGATGATGGCCTGCAAGCCTTGCAGATGGTGGCGATGCCATTGATGCGCTGATGATGGTCGGTAACAGAGAGGTCGACGATGAGTAAAGGGCTGGTATTGTTGGCCGATCGGCTGGTGGAGGTGGAGCAGCAGTGTGCGCTGGCACTGGTGAAGGCGCAGCAGGATCTCAAGCTGTTCATGGATCAGCAAAATGCCCTCAACCAGTATCGCCAGATCTATCACCAGCAGTGGACCGATCGCGGCCTGCAGGGGATTTCGCCCCAGCAAAATACCCAGTATCACGCCTTTATCAACAAGCTCGAACAGGCAGCGACCCAGCAGTACGAAGGGGTGTTGCAGGTGCGTCAGGCGCTGGAACAGCGCCGTGAAGAGTGGCTGGCAGCCCAGCAGCGGCGCAAGGCGGTAGAGCTGTTGCTGGAGAAGCAGGCGAGCCGCGAGCAGCAGAAAGCCCAGCGTCAGGAGCAGAAGATGCTGGATGAGTACGCCATGTTGCGACGCTTTCATCAATCTGGCCTGTAACTTGCTTTGATCTGGACATTGTCGGCGGCCATCTCCTCGGGGGCCACCAGAATTCAGGGATCCCATCATGATGCAGACACTGTTGACACAAACGCCTTCGGCTCTGGCCAACGGGTTGGACAAAGCGCCTCTGAGCGGTTCCGTCGAGAGCAAAAGTATCGATGGGGGAACCGGCAGCGACAGCAAGGGGGATTTCGCCACCCTGATTGCCAAGGCCCGGAACAGTGAACAGGGCGCTGCCGAGGCCAGTCAGGGCGGTAACCATGTCCGATCAGCCAAATCTTTGGCGACCGAGAGCGCCTCTCCCAAAGAGGAGACCAGCAAGGAGCAGGATCCTGACGCCGACAACAAGGTGGAGGAGGTCCCTGCCACCGACTTTCTGCTCCGTCTGCAAGACTCCCTCAAGCTCGATACCTCGCTAGTGACACCCCAGCTGGCGGTGGCGGCCCAACAGAGCGCCACTGCGGTAGACGGCAATCCGTTGCCGCAAGAGGGTGAGCTGGAGGGGATTGCGCTTGATGAAAGCGAGCAGTCCCCTGCCGCTGCCAGGATTGCCCAGCAGCTTGCAGGTCAGACCGGGGCGCAGTCGCCGCTGGCGACGACCGCCCAATCGACTCTTGATACAAAGGTCTCGTCCTCCGAGGCGCGAGTGGTGGCTAAGGGCGATGCCTCTGCTGCCGTTCTCTCATCTGAAGGTGAAGATGCCGCCACTACTGCGGATGGGCAGGCCGGGAAGAAAGCCTCTGCCAAGGGCGAGACCCTCGGGGCAGATGGCAAGCACACCAAGCCCCTCACGGGGGCAGAGCGAATGGCCCAGCTGGCCAAGATGTTGCCGGTCGATGAGTCGGCAAGCACCGCCAAATCCGCGGAGTCGCTCGCTGCAAAAGAGGCTGGCGACAGCAAATCCGATCTCGCCGCCAGCAATGCTTTGACTAACAAGGGGCAGGCGACGCAAGCCGCAACTCAGGGGGCCGTCCTCAAGGCCTTCAATGAGGGGCTCAAGCAGCCTGAGGCGGGTGCTGCAACCACTTCAGCAAATGCGGATGGAAGTGGGGTAGCTGGCAAGGGGGCAGAAAAGAGTGCTGCCGAGGGAAGCCAGCAGCCAGCCACCGCCGCCAATCAAGGTTCGGCACCCGTAACGACGGCGCAGAGTGCCGCAGAAAGTGCCGCAGCCCAGGGCAGCGTGACGACAAATGCGACGACTCAGAGCGATAGCGCTGCCGCCCCCGTGATGGTGGCGCCGCAGCAGGTGTTGGCACAGGCCGAATCTCAGGGGCCGCAAGCGCCGCTGTCGACCATTTCAGCCGGCATCAAACAGATGGAAGTGACCGGCACCGACGAGGTACGAAAAGCGGTTTCGCTTGAGGTAAAACCGAAGGCCGGTGAGGCGGAGAAGAGCCTGGTTGCGACGACATCTAGCGGTGAGAGCAGCCCGAGCCAGACCGTTCAGCATGGCCAGAACAGCCAGACTCAGCCACAGGTAGCCGATAGTCGGGCCCCCGCCGCCGAGACGACGCTGCGCCGTGAGCCGCAGAATTTACCCCATTTGAAACTGGCCAGTCAGGAAGCACCTGCCGAATTGCACCAGAAGGTCAATGTGATGCTGGCCGAAAAACTGCAACAGGCGGAAATTCAGCTCGACCCCCTTGGCCTTGGCAAGATGAAGATCCAGATCCAGATGGGAGCTGACAGCCAGGCCAACGTCCATTTTGTGGTACAACATGGCCAGACCCGCGAGATGCTGGAGCAGGCGATGCCCCGGCTGCGTGACATGCTGGCAGGGCAGGGGATCCAGCTTGGTCAGACGCAGGTGCAGCAGCAGTCGCAACAACAGCAGCAACAGGGCCAGCCCACCTTTAACGGGCAGGGGCAGCAGGGGCAGAGTAGTGGTCAGCCGCGGTCCGGTAACGGGCTGGTTGAAGGGGAACTCACCACATCCAACCCCAGTTTGCTGGTGGAATCGACAAACGGTTCCGGAATTGATTTCTATGCTTGATGCAATCCCGAGTAAGTTTATGATATCGAACAAGTTTGAGACTAGGGTGGACAAGGGATGGCTGACGATAACGAGTTGACGCTAAAAGACCCGGCTGCGGGCAAGAAAAAGAAGCTGATCATTATCATTGCCCTGGCGGTAATTTTGCTGGGCGGAGGTGGTGCTGGCGCATTCCTGATGCTCTCCGGCTCCGATAAACCGCCTGCTGAAGCGGCGGAAGGTGCCGAGGCCGCACCCAAAGAGGAAGCGCCTAAACCTTCCCTCTATGTCGGTATGCCGCGCCCCTTTGTCTTCAACGTCGCAGGTGCCCAGCGGGATCGACTGGTGCAGATCAAGATCCAGCTGATGGTGCGCGGTACCGCCGACGAGACGCTGGCCAAACAGAATATCCCCCTGATTGAAGGCACCTTGCTGCGGGTATTCAGCGCAGCCAGTGCCGAACAGCTGATGACCTTCGAAGGCAAGGAGAAGCTGCGCAAGGATTCACTGGAAGAGTGCCGTCGGGTGCTCAAGGACCTGGTCTCTTCCCCCGTTATCGAACAAGTGCTGTTTACCGGCTTTGTAATGCAGTAGGTGAAGCGTGAGCGATCTGTTAAGTCAGGACGAAATTGATGCCCTCTTGCACGGTGTCGATGATGTCGAAGAGGAAGAGATAGGCGGCGCTGGAGACCCCGGCGTAGCCCAGTTTGACTTCTCCTCCCAAGACCGCATCGTCCGTGGTCGCATGCCGACGCTGGAGCTGGTGAATGAACGTTTCGCCCGCCACATGCGGATCAGCCTGTTCAACATGATGCGTCGTACCGCCGAGGTCTCCATCAACGGCGTGCAGATGCTCAAGTTTGGCGAGTATGTTCATACCCTGTTTGTGCCGACCAGTCTCAACATGGTGCGGTTCCGCCCGCTCAAGGGGACGGCACTCATCACCATGGAGGCCCGACTGGTCTTCATTCTGGTGGAGAACTTCTTCGGTGGCGATGGCCGTTATCACGCCAAGATTGAAGGGCGCGAGTTCACGCCGACCGAACGGCGCATTATCCAGATGCTGCTCAAACTGGTGTTTGAGGATTACAAGGATGCCTGGGCGCCGGTGATGGACGTGGGGTTCGAGTATCTCGACTCCGAAGTGAACCCGGCAATGGCCAACATCGTCAGCCCGACCGAGGTGATCGTGGTCAGCTCGTTCCACATCGAGCTCGACGGTGGCGGCGGCGACTTCCACGTGGCGATGCCCTACTCCATGCTGGAGCCGATCCGCGAACTGCTGGATGCCGGTGTGCAGAGTGACAAGGGGGATACCGACGTACGCTGGAGCAAGGCGCTGCGTGACGAGATCATGGACGTCAAGGTGGAGCTGCGCGCCAAGCTGCTGGAGACCGAACTCACCCTGCGTGAACTGATGGAGCTGCGACCCGGCGATATCATTCCGGTCGATATGCCGGAAAATCTGCTGGTTTTTGTCGAGGACTTGCCCACTTTCCACGCCAAGATGGGCCGTACCAAGGATAATGTGGCGCTCAAGATCACCGACAAGCTCAAACGTCCGGAAGGGGTCAAGACGGAGATGCATCTGGTGACCCGGGGCGGGGTACGAATTGATGGCGAGGCCGAGCTGGAAGAGCTCGAGCGCAGTATCGAAGATCAACAGCGATAATTGACGGTTTATTACGGTAAACGGTCACGAAGTAGCATAAGGAAACAAGATGAGCGGAACTGAGGAAGAGGATCTGATGGCTGATGCCTGGGCTGCGGCTCTGGAGGAGCAGGTGACGGCGGAAGCCAAGCCAGCCCCGCTGGAAGAGTTGAAAGATGATGCCCCCATCAGTGCCGAGGAGCGTCGCAAGCTCGACACCATTCTCGATATTCCGGTCACTATCGCCATGGAGGTGGGCCGCAGCCAGATCAGCATCCGCAACCTGTTGCAGCTGAACCAGGGCTCGGTGGTGGAGCTGGATCGGGTTGCTGGCGAGCCGCTGGACGTATTGGTTAACGGCACCCTGATCGCTCACGGCGAGGTGGTGGTGGTGAACGACAAGTTCGGTATTCGCCTGACCGATGTCATCAGCCAGATTGAACGGATCAAGAAGCTCAAATGATGCGCCTCCTGTTGTTATTGCTGCCTGTTCCGGTCTTTGCCGAGACAGCGGCATCTGCCAACGTGCCTAGTCTGAGCTCCTGGTTGCTCTCCAGTCTGATGGTGATCGGCCTCATTCTGGTGCTGGGCTTTCTGCTCAAGAAGAGCAAGTTGGCGACCGCCATGGGGGGCGGCCAGATGCGGGTCATCGCCTCGTTGCCGGTGGGTTACAAAGAGAAGCTGCTGGTGGTCAAGGTGGGCGAACAGCAGTTGCTGGTCGGCGTAACACCGCAGCAGGTCAACTTTCTCTACCGGCTGGAGGAGCCGCTGGACGAAAACCAGCCGCAGGCGTTTTCCCAGCAGCTTGGCAAATTGATGGGCAAGCATGAAAAAAGCTAACGGCTTATGGCTGAAAACGGGGCTGCTGGTCAGCCTGCTGATACCACTGTTTTGCTCCTGGCCTGCGCTTGCACAGGACGCCATGTCGGCGGTGACCGTCAAGACCATGGGGGATGGCTCTCAGGAGTACAGCCTGACCCTGCAAGTGCTGGCGCTGATGACCGCGCTCTCCTTCTTGCCGGCCATGGTGATCATGATGACCTCGTTTACCCGCATCATTGTGGTGTTGGGTATCTTGCGCCAGGCGATAGGTCTGCAACAGAGTCCCTCCAACCAGGTGTTGATCGGCATTGCCTTGTTCATGTCGTTCTTCATCATGTCGCCGGTGCTGGATCGCATCAATGATGAGGCGTTGCAGCCCTATCTGGCCGAGACCATTCAGGCAAAGGAGGCGCTGGAGCGGGCCGAGTTGCCCATCCACCAGTTCATGCTGGCCCAGACCCGGATCAAGGATCTCAACACCTTTATGGAGATCGCCAACGTGCAGGTGGAGAAACCTGCCGATGTGCCGCTACGGGTGCTGATCCCGGCGTTTGTCACCAGCGAGCTGAAAACCGCCTTCCAGATTGGTTTTATGCTGTTCTTACCGTTCCTGGTCATCGATCTGGTGGTCGCCAGTATCCTGATGGCGATGGGGATGATGATGCTCTCGCCGATGATTGTCTCGCTGCCTTTCAAGCTGATGCTGTTTGTGATGGTGGATGGCTGGAACCTCATTCTGGGGTCATTGGCCAACAGTTTCGGACTGGGTGCCGGTTAGCCGGTCGAGCGCAAGGAGCCCGAACATGAGTCCTGAAACCTTTGTCGACGTCTTTCGCGAGGCGCTCTGGTTGGTCAATATCATGGTCAGCGCCGTGATCCTGCCCAGCCTCGCTATCGGACTGGTGGTAGCCATCTTTCAGGCGGCCACCTCCATCAACGAACAGACCCTGAGCTTTCTGCCCCGTCTTATCGTGACCCTGCTGGCACTGGGAATTGGTGCTCACTGGGGAATGCAGAGTCTGATGGACTTCTTCATACTGATGGTCAATCAAATCCCCGAGGTGGTGGGATGACCTACACAACCGCTCTGATCATGGAGTGGTTGTCTTCGATCCTCTGGCCGCTAGCGCGGGTGAGCAGTCTGCTGATGGTGATGGCGGTGTTCGGCAGCCGTCTTGCTCCTGCGCGGGTACGGATGGGGCTGGCTCTCGCCATCACCTTTCTGATTGCCCCGCTGCTCCCGAAAATGCCCCCTATCGAGCTCTTCTCTGCCGGCAGTTTTCTGGTATTGGGCCAGCAGCTGCTGATCGGAATTGCCCTCGGCCTGATGACCCAGTTTCTGATGGAGAGCTTCGTGATGGCCGGTCAGGTTATCGCTATGCAGACCAGTCTGGGTTTTGCCACCCTAGTGGACCCGATGAATGGCCAGTCGGCCCCCGTGGTCGGTCAGTTTTATCTGATGCTGGCGACCCTGGTGTTTCTGGCGCTGGATGGTCATCTGGTGATGCTGCGGCTGGTCATTCTTAGTTTCGAGACACTGCCTGTCTCCGAGCACGGCCTCTCGGTTTCATCCATGAAAACCCTGAGTGCGTTTCTGGGGGTGATGTATCAGGCTGCTTTGGTGATGTCGCTCTCAGCCATCGTCGCCTTGCTCTTAATCAACTTCGCCTTTGGCGTCATGACCCGGGCGGCGCCGCAGCTCAACATTTTCAGTATCGGTTTTGCGGTCAGCATGATGTCGGGTCTGCTGATCCTCTGGCTCACTATCGGCGGGTTCCTCGGTCACTTCGACATCATGTGGGAGCGGGTGCAGGAGGTCAGCTGCGAGCTGATCAACACCCAGTGCTTCGGAGGCGCTCATGGCTGATACCGACCAGGAACGTACCGAACAACCCACGGGCAAACGACTGCAACAGGCCCGTGAAAAAGGGCAGATTGCACGTTCAAAAGAGCTGGGGACCGCCAGCGTTCTGCTCTCGGCGGTCTTTGGCCTGTTGATGCTCAAGGGCTCGCTGGCGACCGCCATGGTCAAGGTTGTCACCATGGGCTTTACTCTGGACCGGGAGCAGGCGTTCGATCCCAATGCCATGATCGCTATGGTGCCGGCGCTGCTGGGGGAACTGGTGCTTCCGCTGGGGCTGTTGTTTGCGCTGGTGGCGATTGCCGCTTTTATTGGCAACACCCTGATGGGGGGGATGAACTTCTCCACCGAAGCCATGATGCCCAAGATGAGCAAGTTGAGTCCGCTCAGTGGCCTCAAGCGGATGTTCGGGGTGCAGTCGCTGATCGAGCTGGTCAAGTCCATCGCCAAGGTGGTGTTCATCACCCTGTTTGCCTGGTGGATGTTATCCAGCCAGTTCAATCACCTGCTCAACCTCTCCATGGAGGGATTTCCCGGCGGTATTATCGATGCGTTGGAGCTGTTTCTCTGGATGTTGATCATCCTCTGCTGTGCCCTGCTTCCCATCGTCGCCATCGACGTGCCGTTCCAGCAGTGGAACCACATGCGTCAGCTCAAGATGACCAAGCAGGAGGTCAAGGACGAGTTCAAGGACAGCGAAGGCAAGCCCGAGGTAAAGGGCAAGATCCGTCAGTTGCAGATGCAGATGGCGATGCGCCGGATGATGGGGGATGTGCCCAAGGCCGATGTGGTGATCACCAACCCGACCCACTACTCGGTAGCGCTCAAGTATGATGCGGGCAAACCCGGTGCCGCGCCCAAGGTCGTAGCCAAGGGCACCGATGAAATTGCAATGAAGATCAGGGAGATCGCCAGAGAGTACGAGATCCCCATCATGCCGTCACCGGCTTTGACCCGGGCTATTTACCACTCAACCGAGCTGGGCCACGAGATCCCGGAAGGGCTGTTTGCGGCGGTTGCCCAGGTGCTCGCCTATGTCTTCCAGCTCAAGAAATTCCGCCGTGGTCAGGGGCGCCGTCCCCAGCCGCTGGCTAAAGATCTGCCCATTCCGACCGAATATCGAAAATGACAAAGTTCTGACGTAGTCAAAATAAATCCATTGCATTTCAATGTCTTGTATTGTTGGCTTGATGTTTGCTTTAATCTGGCACCAGCAGGTTGAAATTGAGAAGCGCGATGGAATTCAAGGCAGTATTGGGCCAGTTCAAAGAGTACCGGGGAGTTTTGGGCAAAGGCCTTGGCACCCCTCTGCTGGTATTGGCCGCGCTCGGCATGGTGGTGTTGCCCATCCCGCCGTTGATGCTGGATGTGCTCTTCTCCTTCAACATTGCCCTCTCCATCGTGGTGCTGCTGGTATCCGTCTATACCCGCCGCCCCCTCGAATTTGCTGCCTTCCCGACTGTACTGCTGCTCGCTACCCTGCTGCGGTTGGCGTTGAACGTCGCCTCAACCCGGGTGGTGTTGCTGGAAGGTCACAATGGCAGTGCGGCGGCTGGCCATGTGATCGAGGCGTTCGGTAATGTGGTGATCGGCGGCAACTATGCGGTCGGCATCATCGTTTTCACCATCCTGATGATCATCAACTTTGTGGTCATTACCAAGGGTGCCGGGCGGATCGCGGAAGTGAGTGCCCGTTTTACCCTTGATGCGATGCCGGGCAAACAGATGGCCATCGATGCCGATTTGAACGCCGGTCTCATCAATCAGGAAGAGGCGAAGAAGCGTCGTCAGGATGTGACCCAGGAAGCCGACTTCTACGGCTCCATGGATGGTGCCTCCAAGTTTGTCAAAGGGGATGCCATTGCGGGCATCATGATCCTTTTTATCAACATCATCGGCGGCTTCATCATCGGGATGATGCAGCACCAGCTGACCTTCAGCGAATCGGCCGAGATCTATACCCTGTTGGCCATCGGTGACGGTCTGGTGGCGCAGATCCCCTCCCTGCTGCTCTCCATCGCCGCCGCCATCATAGTGACCCGTCAGAATACCGATCAGGACATGGGTACCGCAGTACTAGGCCAGCTGTTTGACAATCCCAAGGCGCTGATCATCTCAGCCGGGATTCTGCTGATGATGGGGCTGGTGCCGGGGATGCCGCATTTCGCCTTCCTAAGTCTGGGGGCTCTTGCCGCCGCTGGCGCCTGGTGGTTGCTGCGCCGCGAGAAACTGGCGGCCGCCAAAGCGGCCAAGGGTGAGCTGTTGCCTGCTACTGCCGAGCAACCCCATGAACAGAAAGAGCTGAGCTGGGACGATGTGATGCCGGTGGACATCATCGGGCTGGAAGTGGGTTATCAATTGATCCCGCTGGTGGATCGCAATCAGGGTGGCGAACTGCTCAACCGGATCAAAGGGGTGCGCAAGAAACTCTCGCAAGAGCTGGGCTTTCTGGTCCCTGCCGTCCACATTCGCGACAACCTGGATCTGGCGCCAAATCAATACCGCATCACCTTGATGGGGGTCAGTACCGGCGAGGCCAATGTCTACCATGATAAGGAGATGGCCATCAATCCGGGGCAGGTGTTCGGCCAGATCCAGGGGATAGCGACCCGGGATCCCGCCTTCGGACTGGAAGCGGTCTGGGTTGCCAAGGAGATGGTCTCTCAGGCACAGACGCTGGGGTATACGGTGGTGGATACCGCGACCGTGGTGGCTACCCATCTGAGCCAGATCCTGACCAACCATGCGGCTCTGCTGCTGGGCCATGACGAAGTACAACAACTGCTCGACATGATTGGCAAACATCAGAGCAAGCTGGTCGAAGGGTTGGTGCCGGAAGTGATCAGCATGGGTAACCTTGTGAAGGTATTGCAGAATTTGCTCAATGAAGGCGTGCCAATCCGCGATATGCGCACTATCCTGCAGACCCTGGTTGAATACGCGCCGCGCAGTCCGGATCCGGAAGTGCTCACGGCCGCTTGCCGGATTGCCCTGCGTCGCCTGATTGTGCAGGAGATTGCAGGCCCCGATCCCGAGCTGCCGGTGATTACCTTGGCGCCGGAATTGGAACGTATATTGCATCAATCCCTGCAGGCTGGTGGCGGTGATGGTGCCGGTATTGAACCGGGTCTGGCAGAGCGGATGCAGCGCTCGCTGGTGGAAGCCACTCAACGACAAGAATTGGAAGGCCAACCGGCCGTGCTTCTGACATCGGGGATCTTGCGCAATACCCTGGCGAAATTTGTCAAGAATGCCATTCCTGGATTGCGCGTTCTGTCTTATCAGGAAGTGCCCGACGACAAGCAGATCCGCATCGTCAGTGCGGTAGGGCAGAACTAGTTAGCGGAGACGACGGGTGAAGATTAAGCGGTTTTTTGCCAAGGATATGCGAACGGCTCTGGCCGAGGTCAAGGAGACTCTCGGGCCTGACGCCGTCATCATGTCCAACAAGAAGGTCACCGGAGGGGTAGAGATAGTCGCCGCAGTCGATTATCAATCCCAGGTCCCGGGGCCCAAAGATGCGCCGGTTCGCCGTCAGCTGAACGATGAGAGCGTCAATATTTCGTCTGCTGCACGGCAGATGATCCGCCCCGAGCCGTCGCCGGCGAAGGAGCAGAACGAACATTATGCCGATACCCTGGCCGCCTTGCTGGCGCGCCAGCAGAAGCTCAAGCCGGGCAATGGGGCGCCAATGGGCAATACCCAATCGGCCGGGCTGGCCGCTGCCAATGCAGCGCCCAGAACATTGGCCGAGCAGGGGCAGTGGGGCGCAGCTCCCGAACCTGCCAAACCCAAAGCTCGGGTTGCGTCCGGCCAGCGCCCCCCTCAACCTGCCCAGCGGGATCAGGAGATGGAAGGGATGCGCAAGGAGATGGCCAGCATCCGTAAATTGCTGGAGCACCAGATCTCCGGGCTGATGTGGCAAGAGGTGGAGCGCCGCGAACCGATGCGGGCCCTGTTGATCAAGGAGCTCAAGAAACTGGGCTTTGATGATGCCTTTGCCGATCAACTGGCGGGACTGATCCCCGAAGATATGTCCATCCATCAGGCGATGGCCCAGTTGGCCGAAGTGCTGACGGCCCAGCTCAAGATCAGTGAGGACGAGATCATGCGTCAGGGCGGCGCGGTGGCGCTGCTTGGTCCGACCGGGGTGGGCAAAACCACTACCATCGCCAAGCTGGCTGCCCGTTTCGCCATGAAGTATGGCGCCGAGCAGGTGGCACTGATCACCACCGACAACTACCGGATTGGTGCCCATGAACAGCTGCAGACCTATGGCCGCATCATGGGTTGCCCGGTGCGGCAGGTGCGTGATGCCGAAGAGCTGGCCAATGCCCTTTATCAGTTCCGCCATCGTCGGCTGGTACTGATCGATACGGCCGGGGTTGGCCAACGGGATATCCGCTTGACCGAGCAGCTCGATACCCTGGTCAAGAATGCCAAGGTACGGATCCGCAGTTATCTGGTGATGTCGGCAACGTCCCAGCGTCGGGTGATGCAGGAGGCGGTGGACCATTTCCGGCGTATTCCATTAAGCGGCTGCATACTTACCAAATTGGATGAAAGTCTGAATCTGGGCGAAGTGATTAACGTGTGTATCCAGAATTCATTGCCCATCAGCTATATCACTGACGGACAAAGGGTTCCGGAAGATATTCAGGTTGCCAATGCGGCGCAGCTCGTCGGGGCTGCCATGGGCTCGCTGGAGCGAGAAACAGAGGAGCCCTATTTCTGGGGCGCAGGCTTTGGCGAGGCCGAAGATTCGGAGTTTTATGAGTAACATGTATATGGATCAGGCGAGTGGTCTGCGCAAAATGCGTCAAAACAATCGAGTAAAAGTAATCGCCGTTTCCGGTGGTAAAGGTGGCGTGGGCAAGACCAACGTGACCCTGAACGTGGCCGGAGCCATGGCCGCTCAAGGCAAGCGGGTGATGGTGCTGGATGCCGACTTGGGTCTGGCCAACGTCGATGTCATGCTGGGGCTGCGGGTTCATCGCAACCTCTCTCATGTCCTGGCGGGTGAATGCACCATCGACGATATCATCGTCGAAGGCCCTTACGGCATGATGATCGTGCCTGCGACCTCGGGCACCCAGTCCATGGTCGAGCTTTCTCCGGTGCAGCATGCCGAACTTATCCGTGCCTTCAGCGAAATGAAGACCCAGGTCGACATCCTGCTGGTGGATACGGCTGCGGGGATCTCCGACATGGTGCTGAGCTTCACCCGTGCCGCTCAGGACATCATGGTGGTGGTCTGTGATGAGCCGACCTCCATCACCGATGCCTACGCCCTCATCAAGATCCTCTCCAAGGATCACGGCGTGTTTCGTTTCAAGGTAGTGGCCAATATGGTGCGCAGTCTGCGCGAAGGGCAGGAGCTCTTTGCCAAACTGACCCGGGTAACGGATCGTTTCCTCGACACCTCCCTGGAGCTGGTCGCCTGTGTACCCTATGACACCAATCTGCGTGCCGCCGTGCGCAAGCAGAAGCTGATTGTCGAGGCGTTTCCCAAGTCGCCGGCCGCACTGGCGTTTCGGGCACTTGCCAACAAGGCGGCGAGCTGGCCGGTGCCCAACCAGCCGGGCGGCCATCTGGAGTTTTTCCTGGAAAATTTGTTGCAGAAACCGGCCACAACACAGGAAGGTTCCCGTGAATAAAGCCCAAGCGTACTTGCGTCATCAGGATTCCTATGTGCTGGTGGAGCGTCATGCTCCCCTGGTCAAGCGAATTGCCCAGCATTTGTTGGCTCGCCTGCCCAGCAGTGTCTTGCTGGATGACCTGATCCAGGCAGGTATGATTGGGCTGCTTGAAGCCTCCCGCAATTTTGACGGTAGCAAGGGGGCCAGCTTCGAGACGTATGCCGGGATCCGCATCCGAGGCGCCATGCTGGATGAGATCCGGCGTGGTGACTGGGTACCCCGCTCTGTGCATCGCAACAGTCGGGCTATTGCAGAAGCGATCGAGAATGTCGAGCAGACCCACGGGCGTGACGCGCGAGATACCGAGGTTGCTGCCGAGATGGGGGTCTCCATCGCTGATTACCATGCGATGCTGCAAGATGTCTCCTGCGGCAAAATTATCGGCATCGAAGATTTGGGGGTCAGCGAGGATGTGATCGGCCACCCCGATGATGCCCCTTCCGGCTCGGGATTCGATGAATTGGCTGCCGAGCGATTTCAGATTCAATTATCAGAGCAAATTGGTCGTCTACCAGAGAGAGAAGCTTTGGTTCTCTCTCTTTACTACGATGAAGAGCTGAATTTGCGTGAAATTGGCGAGGTTTTGAATGTCAGCGAGTCGCGTGTGAGCCAGATCCACAGTCAGGCAATGCACAGATTGCGTGCTCGTTTGAGAGATTGGCATCTATAAGTGTTTGTACTGGCTACACTGAGATGAAACTCTAAGGCATAATCCGCACGACACAACCCGTTTTTAGCATCATGTAAGTGAGCCACTCTGGTGGCTATTTAGGAGGGAATTTTGGACAAGAACATGAAAATCCTCATTGTTGACGATTTTTCAACGATGCGCCGGATTATCAAGAACTTGCTGCGCGACTTGGGATTCAACAATACCCATGAGGCGGATGACGGCAATACAGCGCTGCCGATGCTGAAAAATGGTGATTTTCAGTTTGTAGTTACCGACTGGAACATGCCTGGCATGCAAGGTATTGACCTGCTTAAAGCCATCCGTGTCGATGAGAAGCTCAAGCATCTGCCGGTACTGATGGTAACCGCTGAAGCCAAACGTGAGCAGATCATTGAAGCCGCCCAAGCTGGCGTCAACGGTTACATCGTCAAGCCCTTCACCGCAGCAACGCTCAAAGAAAAACTCGACAAAATTTTCGAACGAATTGGCTAAGGAGCTGCAGGGATGATGGCCAAAACGAGAGCAATGATTTCGCTCGACCAGGCAAGGATGCTTGTTGCTCATCTGGAGCAAGGCGAATTTGAGCTGGCCGATGAACTGCTTGCCGAAGTATGTGCCCCCAACGCAGCCGATCTGTTTGAAAAAGTAGGTCAGCTGACCCGACAACTGCATGATTCACTTCAAGAATTTCGCCTCGACCCCCGTATTCCCGATTTGGCTACCCATGACATTCCCGATGCTCGGGAGCGTTTGAGCTACGTTATCGATATGACCGACAAAGCGGCCAATCGCACAATGGATGCGGTGGAAGCCAGTTTGCCGATAGCGGATCGCCTGAATGACAATATCCAGCTGGTGATGCCGAACTGGAATGCCCTGATGTCTCGTGACATGAGCGTAGGGCAGTTCAAATCCTTATGTCACCAACTTGATGATTTTATTAAGGCTTCAGAGTCTGATGCCGATAAATTACGGCAACTGCTGACAGAAATCCTGATGGCACAAGATTTTCAGGATTTGACAGGTCAGATGATCCGCAAGGTCATCAAGCTTGTTCAGGAAGTTGAAACAAAATTAATAGAAATGCTGACCATGTTTGGTGAGGCTTCTGCTGAGCATTCAACTCGTAGTATTCCTGTCAACGGGATTGAAGCAGAGGGCCCTATCATGAACCCCGAGGCTCGTGCCGACGTGGTCAATGGTCAGGATGATGTGGACGATCTGCTGTCTAGCTTGGGATTCTAATGGAGTGACGCATGGCCTTCGAAGTTGATGAAGACATACTGCAAGACTTTCTGGTCGAAGCATCCGAAATATTGGAACAGTTGTCTGAACAACTGGTCGACTTGGAAAAGCGGCCCGATGACAAGAACCTGCTGAATGCCATCTTTCGCGGTTTCCATACCGTGAAAGGGGGGGCAGGTTTTCTGTCGCTCGGTGAACTGGTGGATGTATGCCACGGTGCGGAAAACGTGTTCGATATCTTGCGTAATGGCAAGCGAACCGTTACTGCGGAGTTGATGGATGTGATCCTGCAAGCGCTGGACGCCATCAATGTAATGTTCGCCCAGGTTCAAAATCGCGAAGCACCCAGCCCTGCGTCAGATGATTTGCTTCATGACCTCCATGAGTTGTGCAAGCCGGAAGGGGAAGAGCAACTGCGCACTGCTACGAGTGCGGCTGCGGTTGTAGAATCTGAACCTGCAGCACCGGTAGTTCTTGAAGAAGTTGCTCCAGAAGTTGTTGAACCCGCAGCCATCAGCAGCGAGCCTGCTCCTGTCATTGGCGGCGGCTCGATCGATGAAATTTCTGCAGACGAATTCGAGCGTCTGCTGGACGAGCTCCACGGCGTGGGTGGGGCTCCGACCAAGACGGCTGCAGCAGCCCCGATAGCAGGTGGCTCTGGCGATATCACCGATGATGAGTTTGAGGCCTTGCTGGACCAGCTTCATGGTCAGGGACAGCACATGGGGGCGCCAGAGGTGAATCCTCTGAAGTCCGTGCAAAAAGAGGTGGACGAGCTTATCGATGATGATGAGTTTGAACGCCTGCTTGATGAATTGCATGGCCGTGGTCAAGGGCCTCAGAGTACTATGGCACCTGCCGCACCTGCCGCACCTGCCGCACCTGCCGCACCTGCCGCACCTGCTGCACCTGCTGCGGTGACTCCGCCCAAACCGGCCACTCCTGTTGCCAAACCGGCACCGGCAGTCCCCGCAAAACCCGCTGAAGCAGCCAAGGCACCAGCGCCTGCCGCCAAGGCTGCGCCTGCGCCAGCAGAAAATAGTGCCGTGCAAAGCGATACGACGGTGCGGGTGGATACCAAGACCCTCGATGTCATCATGAACATGGTAGGTGAGTTGGTACTGGTTCGTAACCGGCTGGTGAGCTTGGGTATTGCCAGTAATGATGAAGAGATGTCAAAGGCGGTTGCCAATCTGGATGTGGTAACGGCTGACCTGCAAGGTGCGGTGATGAAAACCCGCATGCAGCCAATCAAGAAGGTATTTGGTCGTTTCCCGCGCGTGGTGCGTGATCTGGCCAGAACCCTCAAGAAAGAGATTGAGCTGGTGATGGTGGGGGAAGAGACCGATCTTGATAAAAACCTGGTAGAGGCGCTCGCCGATCCTCTGGTTCACCTCGTTCGCAACTCCTGCGATCACGGGGTCGAAATGCCGGATGTGCGGGAGAAAGCGGGCAAGCCGCGGCAAGGGACAATTACCCTTAGCGCCTCCCAGCAAGGTGACCATATTCTGCTTTGCATCGAGGATGATGGGGCAGGGATGGATCCTGAGAAACTCAAGTCCATCGCAATCAGTCGCGGTGTTCTAGATGCAGATACTGCCGCTCGCATGAGCGACAACGATGCCTATAACCTGATCTTTGCTCCGGGCTTTTCAACCAAGGCCGAGATCTCTGATATCTCTGGCCGTGGTGTCGGAATGGATGTGGTTAAAACCAGCATTGTCAGCCTCAATGGATCGGTGCACATCGATTCCACCTGGGGGAAAGGTACCCGTCTCGAAATCAAGGTTCCGTTGACGCTGGCCATTCTGCCAACTCTGATGGTGGAAGTGGGTGAGCAGACCTTCGCACTTCCCCTTGGTTGTGTGAACGAGATTTTCCATCTGGATCTGAAAAAGGCCAACATGGTTGATGGCCAGCTCACCATCATTGTGCGCGAGAAGGCGATACCGCTCTTCTATCTGCACAAGTGGTTGATTCGTGGCGCCAACAAGCGTTCACGTCAGGATACCGGACATGTTGTGATCGTGCAGATTGGCACTCAGCAAATCGGGTTTGTGGTAGACAGCCTGATTGGTCAGGAAGAGGTGGTGATCAAGCCACTCGATAATCTGCTGCAAGGTACGCCTGGCATGGCCGGTGCGACGATTACCAGTGATGGCGGAATTGCTCTTATTTTGGATGTGCCGAGTCTGCTCAAAGCATATGCGCGTAGACATTAATAGCTCAGGCCCAAGGAGTTAGAAAAACAACAATGGCAGTCAAGGTATTAGTTGTCGACGATTCGAGCTTCTTTCGCCGTCGGGTGAGCGAGATCATCAATCAGGATCCCATGCTGACGGTGATTGATACGGCCCAGAATGGACGTGAGGCGGTGGACAAGGCGATGTCGCTGCGGCCTGATGTGATCACCATGGACATAGAAATGCCCGTGATGGATGGCATCAGTGCGGTGCGGGAGATCATGGCCAAGTGCCCAACCCCCATTCTGATGTTCTCCTCCCTGACCCATGAAGGGGCCAAGGCTACGCTTGATGCGCTGGACGCCGGTGCACTCGACTTCTTGCCCAAGAAGTTTGAGGACATTGCCAGAGACAAAGATGAAGCGGTCAGACTGTTGCAACAACGGGTGAAGGAGATCTCCCGCAAGCGCTTCCTGATGACATCCGCTGCTCGTCCCAAAGCACCTGAACCGGTTGCTCGTGCTCCTCTGGGCAGCATAGCGCCCAGGACTCCTGATCGTCAGCCTGACCTGCAACGCACTGTGCCAAGTGCTTCATTCAAGCGCAG
>NZ_QAJD01000135.1:0-40675 GCF_003061465.1 Aeromonas sp. HMWF017 | reverse complement strand
TTTCCCCATCCCATCCTGCTTATCCAGCATATGCCAGCCACTTTTACTGCCGCGTTTGCTGCTCGTCTCAACGGGTTATGCCAGATTGGCGTCAAGGAAGCGGAAGATGGCGATGTGCTTAAACCAGGGCATGCCTATCTTGCTCCAGGTGGCAAACAGATGCTGCTGGAAGGTCGTGGTGCAGGGGCCCGCATTCGCATCGTGGATGGCAACGACAAGGTAAATTACAAGCCTTGTGTGGACATCACCTTTGCCTCTGCGGCCAAAACCTATGCCGACAAGGTACTGGCGATTGTGCTGACCGGTATGGGCGCAGATGGCCGTGATGGCGCCAGACTGCTGAAAGAGCAGGGATCAACCATCTGGGCTCAGGATGAGGCTTCCTGCGTGGTATATGGTATGCCGCAAGCAGTAGCCAAAGCGGGGATTGCCAGCGAATCACTCCCTCTGGACAAGGTGGCCCAGCGTATTCTGGTTGAGTTGGGGCGCTAATTATGGGCTTGCTCGGTCTGCTCCTGGCATTGGGGGCTATTGCCATTGCGCAACTGTGGCATGGCGGCTCCCTGTTGACGCTGGTGGACGGCCCCGCTTTTTTGATCGTGCTGGGTGGTACCGTTGGTGCCGTCACGTTGCAGACTCCAGCCAAGTACATCCTGCTGGCGTTGCGCCAGCTATTATGGATTTTTACCCCTCCCCACCAAGATCTTGCGACGCAGGCCGAACGATTGCAGTCATGGGCCGTCTTTGCGCGCCAGCAAGGGCTGCTTGCCCTTGAAAATCAGGCCGAGCAGGAGGAAGACAACTTTACCCGTCAAGGGCTCGGCATGATTGTCGATGGGGTCTCCACAGAGGATATCCGTATGCTGCTGGAAGCGGACATCGATATCGAGCAGGAGCGCAATGAACATGCCGCCAGGGTATTTGAAGCCATGGGGGGGTACAGTCCGACCATCGGGATCATCGGTGCCGTGCTGGGCCTGATCCAGGCCATGTTTCATCTCGAAGACCCGTCAGCACTGGGGGCGGGGATCGCAGTGGCATTTGTGGCAACCATCTATGGAGTGGGGTTTGCCAACCTCATCTACCTGCCTATCGCCAACCGGCTACGTGCATTTCACTATCACTACGCACTCTTTCAGGAGATGACCCTGGAAGGGCTGCTGGCTATCGCCCATGGTGAAAACGGCTTGCAGGTTGAACGCCGGCTCAGGGCCTATTTGAAAGGAGAGTAGCCATGCGCAAGCGCTATCGGTTGCACTTGCAGGGTCGCGAGCATCTTGACCGCTGGCTGGTCTCCTATGCCGATTATATGACGCTGATCTTTG
The DNA here is from genome assembly GCF_003061465.1 of Aeromonas sp. HMWF017. NCBI lineage: Bacteria > Pseudomonadati > Pseudomonadota > Gammaproteobacteria > Aeromonadales > Aeromonadaceae > Aeromonas > Aeromonas sp. HMWF017. Next base: position 39,350 of record NZ_QAJD01000135.1, on the reverse strand, counting down.
CATTGTTCGTGGTGCTCTACTCTGTTGCGCTGGTGAACAAGGACAAGTATCGCGCGGTGATTGATGGTATGAGCCAGGCGTTCAGTGTCATGCAGTCTGGCGGCAATGGCTTGCTTGAAGGGCAGGGTAATTCCCTGCTGGATAACCCGGTATCTGCCTCTCCATCGTTGCTGGAAAGCCCAGCATCCCTCTCTCCTTCACTTGCTCCTATTTCTGGTGTGCCAGTGCTGCAAGATGGCGCGACACTTGCAAAACTCGATATGCAGTTGCAGCAGAGCATGGGCTCGCTGGTGGATGCCGGTATCGTCAAACTGACGCAAGATGAGAATTGGCTGACGGTTGAACTCAGTTCCGGCTTGTTGTTTGGCAGCGGCAGTGCCTTTTTGGGACCAAACGCTGCACCGGTCATTAATACTCTTTCAAGTATTCTCAAACCGGTCGATAACTATGTAAGGGTTCGGGGTTATACCGATAACCAACAGATAAATAATGAAATTTATCGTTCTAACTGGGCGCTTTCTGCTGCTCGGGCCGAAGCGGTACTCAATGGCTTGATTGCTGATGGGATCGCCCCCCAGCGTCTGGCGTTCGAGGCATATGGCGAGTTTTCCCCCTTTGCTGACAACAGCAGCGAGCAGGGCAGACTGCAGAATCGCAAGGTTGTGGTCGCTATCTCCAAATTTGCTTGGGTGCCGCCGGCACCTGTGGTTGCAACACCGACGGTAGTTGCTGAACCGGTTCCTGCTGTACAGCAGGCGGTGGATGCAGGAGAGATAAAGGTGATCACCTTGCCCGGTGGTGGCATACGCATAACAACAAGGCAGGATTGATACAGTGATTGTTTGGACGGTTGCCAACCAGAAAGGTGGTGTGGGTAAAACCACCACAGTGGTCTCGCTTGCGGGGATCCTGGCCCAGCGTGGCCAGCGGGTGCTGTTGATTGATACCGACCCCCATGCTTCGCTGACTGCATATCTTGATTTTGATTCAGATCGCCTGGATGGAACCCTCTATGAGTTGTTTCAAGCTGTCAAACCGACAGCCGAGCTTGTCAATAAACTGACGCTCAAGACCAAGTTCGAAAATATCAACTTACTGCCAGCATCTATTACTTTGGCGACCCTTGATCGGGTGATGGGCAATCGTGAGGGGATGGGACTGGTACTGAAGCGGGCACTGCTGCGCATTCAGGATCAATATGATTACGTGCTGATCGATTGCCCGCCAGTGCTGGGGGTGATGATGGTCAACGCGCTGGCTGCCTGCGATCGCATTCTGGTGCCTGTCCAGACCGAATTTCTGGCCCTCAAGGGGTTGGAGCGGATGATGAAAACATTCGAGATCATGCAGCGTTCCAAGCGTGACAAGTTCCGCTATACCGTGATCCCGACCATGTTCGACAAGCGCACCCGTGCCTCTCTGATGACCTTGAAGTCGATCAAGGATCAATATGGGGATTCAGTATGGAATGCGGTGATCCCTATTGATACCAAGTTTCGGGATGCCAGCTTGCTGCATATCCCCCCGTCTATCTATTCTCCCGGGAGTCGTGGAACCTATGCATATGAAACGCTGCTCAATCATCTTGATGCCCTTGAGCGGCAACGGGTTCATGAGGTGACGGCATGAGAGATACCATTCAAGTTCGGGCGATGGATGACTATTTCCACTCACTGCTGCTCGATGAGCCACTGGTGCTGGATGAGGTGGAAGAGGTTCAATCTGCCCCTGTTTTACAGTTGCAACGTCAGCCCCAAAGCGTCCCTGAGGTAGTCGCCGCACCTTACCTTGAAAGCGATCCACGGCTTGCCCAGCTCGGTGAGCTATTGGCTCAGGTGGGACAAGTCCAGTTTGAGAATGACGCCTTCACCCAGGAAGCGACTCTCACCGCTCCGCTGGAGATTGTGGCGGAGGATTCACTGCTGCCGGTGGAGCCTGAATGGCCTGCGGAGGTTCTGCTTCCCGAGGTTGCGGAGCCCCATACTACTATCCTGACCGAAACGGCGCTGGAGGTTGCTCCGGTAGAGGCCTGTGAACCTGTTGCCTGGGAAAATATTGATACCGGTAAAGAGTTTCAGGCCCTTTTCTTTGAAGTCGCGGGCGTGACGTTTGCGGTGCCGTTGACCGAGCTGGGTGGTATTCATCAGCTGGGTGAAATCACCTCCCTGTTTGGCCAGCCTGGCTGGTACAAGGGGATCATGACCTCTCGCGAGCAGAAGATGAATGTGGTCGATACTGCCCAGTGGGTCATGCCGGGTCAGCATCTCGAGATGGATGATTACAAGTATCTGATTATGCTTGGTGAATCGCCGTGGGGATTAGCCTGCCATCATCTCAAAGGGACTGAATTGTTACACCGTGACCAAGTGAAATGGCGCCATCAGGAGGGCAAGCGCCCCTGGTTGGCGGGCATGGTCAAAGAAAAAATGTGTGCCCTGTTACACGTCCGCGAACTGCTCCTGTTGCTGGAGCGTGGGGTTAACATAGAAGGTCGCTGATAACTTCTGCAATCGAGCTGTTTTATTGCTAGTTTTAGCAGTAGACGTTTTCATAAAAGGAATAAAAACATGACAGAAAAGCGCAATATTGCACAGAATCTGGCCGAAGATGAAGTGCTGCAATGGGTAACCTTCCAACTGGAAAACGAAACCTACGGCATCAATGTGATGCAGGTTCAGGAGGTGTTGCGCTACACCGAAATTGCACCGGTGCCGGGTGCGCCTGAGTACGTACTGGGGATCATCAACCTGCGTGGCAATGTGGTGACTGTCATCGATACCCGTTCCCGCTTCGGTCTGCCTTCCGGTGATGTGAGTGAAAACTCCAGGATCGTGATCATCGAGGCCGAGAAGCAGGTGATTGGCATCATGGTCGACAGCGTGGCAGAAGTGGTTTATCTGCGCTCTTCCGAAATCGATGCGGCACCTGCGGTCGGTACAGAAGAGAGCGCCAAGTTTATTCAGGGGGTGAGCAACCGTGATGGGCAACTGCTGATCCTGGTTGACTTGAACAAGCTGCTCTCCGATGAAGAGTGGGAAGATATCGGTTCCCTCTGATAAGTAAGGTGATGTTTTGATAATCGAGATGGTTGCCTTGGGGATGTCCCTGATTGCCTTGGCGTTTGCCTCTTATATCTGGTTCAAGAGCAAGCGCAGCAAGCAGGAGTCCGAGGCCAGTGTGGCAACCCTGCAAGGTCAGTTGGAAAGCTTGCGCAAGCAGATGATGGAACTCCATACCGGCGCTATTGGCATGGGGCAGCGTCTGCAGTCGGTGGAAGGGGCGATGCAGCAGGTCAATGAGCGCCAGCAAGAGCTGACCATGCAGGACCCCGAACGCAGGCTCTACAGCCGAGCGGCAAAGATGGTCGAACTAGGCGCCGATCTTGATGAAGTCATGAGTGAGTGCGAGTTGCCAAAGGCAGAGGCTGAGCTCTTGATATCGTTGCGAAAAGGTCGCTCTTGATGATTCAGGAAGGCAATTGCCTTCCTGAATTTTATGTCGTGCAGCCGCTTGCCCCCCAGCTGCGTTGAGCGGATGGTTTCTACCGCATTTTCTTTGTGATACCGGTCGCCAGTCAGTTCAATTGTTGCATCTTTGAAAAGACGTATTCCAATACTGTGTTAAGATGCAGACCGCTTCATTTTCTCTGAAAAAATCCCCATGCTGCTTCAAGTTAACAATCTGAGCTGCGTGCGCGAAGATCGCACTCTGTTTGAACTCTTCTCTTTCTCTGTTGCGCCCGGCGATCTGGTGCAAATTGAAGGGCCCAACGGGGTCGGCAAGACCAGCCTGTTGCGGCTGTTGATCGGGCTGTCGCAACCGTTTGCCGGTGAGGTGTGCTGGAATGGGGAGAATATTCGTCACTGTCGTGATGAGTATCATGCCAATCTGCTCTATCTCGGCCATCAGCCCGGTGTCAAAGCGGCGCTGACCCCTTTTGAAAACCTGAAATTCTACCAGCAGTTACATCACCCGCAGCAAACAGAGACTGACTTGTGGCAGATATTGGCCCGGGTAGGGCTGGCTGGATTTGAAGAGAACCCGACCGGGCAACTTTCTGCCGGTCAGCAACGCCGGGTGGCCCTGGCCAGACTATGGCTGTCACAGAAACCGGCACTCTGGATCCTCGATGAGCCCTTTACCGCCATCGACAAGCAAGGGGTCAAGGTGCTCGAGCAGCTTTTTCTGGCCCACGCCGAACGGGGCGGCATGGTGATCCTCACCACCCATCAGGATCTGACCCTGATGCAGGGACGGCTGAAGACTATCTCGTTGACCCCCTTCGCCTCGACATTGCAGGAGTAACGCCATGTTGCGCGCTGTTATGCATCTTATTCACCGTGAACTGCTGATGGCTCTGCGCCAGCGTTCCGATATTCTCAATCCGCTCTGGTTTTTCCTCATCGTCATCACCCTGTTTCCGTTAGGCATTGGCCCGGAGCCCAAACTGCTGGCCCGTATTGCCCCGGGGATTATCTGGGTGGCAGCGCTATTGGCGGCCATGTTGTCGCTGGAGCGACTGTTTCGCGACGACTTTGCCGATGGCGCGCTGGAGCAGATGATGCTGATGCCGCACCCGCTGGGCTTGCTGGCGCTGGCGAAAGTGGTCGCTCACTGGCTGCTGACAGGCTTGCCGCTGCTGCTGATCTCTCCTTTGCTGGCGATTTTGCTGTCGCTGGATATGAACACTTATCTGGCTGTCGTCGCGACGCTGGCACTTGGCACTCCTGTATTGAGTCTGCTCGGCGCGGTCGGGGTCGCGTTGACGGTGGGATTGCGCAAAGGCGGGGTTCTGCTCAGTCTGCTGATCCTGCCGCTCTATATTCCGGTACTGATTTTTGCCACCTCAGCCATCGATGCCGCGGGGATGAGCTTGCCCTATGGCGGGCAGCTTGCCATTCTGGCCGCCATGCTGGTGGGGGCTTTGACACTGACGCCGCTGGCTGTGTCGGCGGCGTTGCGGGTCAGCCTCAACTGATGGCCGTGAGCTGAACCGGATTTGGCTCCGAACGGAGTCTTTTTGCAAAAAATAATGTTGCGATGGATCAAGGAGAGTGCCGCTTATTGCTTTCGGGGTATTTGATGCTGCCCTGTGGTCGGTATGGTAGGCCTCGCCAAACGATTAATAACAAAAAGGTTTTGTGAGCTATGTGGAAATGGTTGCACCCTTATGCCAAACCGGAGCATGCCTATCAGCTGGCAGGCACGCTGTTGCCCTGGTTTGCGGTGATTAGTCTGCTCTCGTTTGTGATCGGTACTGTCTGGGGCCTCGCGTTTGCGCCAGCAGATTACCAGCAGGGAGATTCGTTCCGGATCATCTATATCCACGTGCCTTCCGCCATTCTCTCCATGGGGGCCTACTCCACCATGGCGGTGGCCGCCTTTATCGGCCTGGTGTGGCAATTGCGGATGGCGGACATGACGGTTGCAGCCATTGCGCCGGTCGGCGCCGTATTTACCTTTATTGCCCTCTTTACCGGTGCCGCCTGGGGCAAGCCGATGTGGGGAACCTGGTGGGTGTGGGATGCGCGGCTCACCTCTGAGCTGATACTTCTGTTTCTCTACCTCGGCGTGATAGCCCTCTACAACGCCTTCAGCGACAAGGTGGTCGCTGGCCGTGCGGCCGGCATTCTGGCACTGGTTGGGGTGATCAACCTGCCCATCATTCACTACTCGGTGGAGTGGTGGAACACCTTGCATCAGGGGGCCACCATCACCAAATTTGACAAACCCTCCATTTCACCCGAGATGCTCTGGCCGCTGCTGATCATGATCCTGGCGTTTGCCGCATTTCTCGGGGCCCTGACCCTGATGCGTTTTCGCAATGAACTCCTGATGCGGGAGTGGCATCGCCCCTGGGTCAAAGAGATTGCAGAGCAGGAGAAGTAAGCATGCACTTTGCCTCTTTCAGTGATTTTATGGCGATGGGCGGTTACGCCTTCTATGTCTGGCTCTCTTTTGGCCTGACGCTGGTGTGTCTGGTCGGCATCATCATTTCTACCCGCATGAAAACCCGCAGCCTGCTCGCCGAGTTGCGCAGCAAACAGGCGCGTGAGGCCCGTCGCAAGGCGGCCCAGCAGATGGAGAACACCCTATGAACCCGAGACGCAAAAAACGCCTCACCATCATTCTGGCCATCACCCTGGGTCTGGCGACCGTAAGCGGGCTGGTGCTCTACGCCCTCAGTCAGAATATCGACCTCTTCTATACCCCGAGCGAGCTGGTGGAGGGGAAGGGGCCGGACAAGGTCAAGCCGGAAGAGGGGCAGCGCCTGCGCATCGGTGGGTTGGTCGTGCCGGGATCGGTACAGCGGGATCCCCAGAGCCTCAAGGTTGCCTTCAAGCTGGTGGATAACGGCGGTCATCTGGTGAAGGTCGAGTTTGACGGCATCCTGCCGGATCTGTTCCGTGAAGGGCAGGGGATTGTTGCCCAGGGCACCCTCAAGGATGCCACGACCGTAGAGGCGTTCGAGGTGCTGGCCAAGCACGATGAGAACTATATGCCGCCGGAAGTGGCCGATGCCACCAACGGCATGCACTTCAAGCCGGAGTATACCGAGGCGCAGTTGAAGGGAGCCAAGCAGTGATCCCTCTGGTGTTTGCCTTTTCCGCTTTGCCTGCCGTGCGTGGTGCGGCTGTTGTCACCGTTCAATTGAAAGGAATGCCTTCATGATCCCGGAATTAGGTCAGTTTGCGCTGATCCTGGCCTTTGCCACCGCCCTGCTGCTGGGCAGCTACCCGCTGCTTGGTGCCAGCTGGGGGCGTCTTGGCATGATGTCGGCGGCCCGCCCGCTCGCCTATGCCCAGTTTTTGTTGCTGCTGCTGTCGTTTCTCTGCCTGACCTGGGCCTTTATCGACAACGATTTCACCGTGCAGTATGTGGCCACTAACTCCAACAGCCTGCTGCCGCTCGCCTATCGCATTTCCGCCGTATGGGGCGCCCACGAAGGTTCCTTGCTGCTGTGGGTACTGACCCTGGGTGGCTGGACTGCGGCGGTGGCCATGTTCAGTCGCCGTCTGCCGCTCGATGCTGTCGCGCGGGTACTCGGCGTGTTGGGGCTGATCTCGGTCGGCTTCACTGCCTTCGTGCTGTTCACCTCCGATCCCTTCACCCGCACCTTGCCCTATTTCCCGGTAGATGGTCGTGACCTCAATCCGCTGCTGCAGGATCCGGGTCTTATCTTCCATCCGCCGATGCTCTACATGGGTTATGTGGGTTTCTCGGTGGCGTTTGCTTTTGCCATTGCTTCGCTGATGACCGGCCGTCTCGATGCGACCTGGGCTCGCTGGTCGCGCCCCTGGACCATGGCTGCCTGGGTATTCCTGACCCTCGGCATCGTGCTCGGCTCCTGGTGGGCCTACTACGAGCTCGGTTGGGGCGGCTGGTGGTTCTGGGATCCGGTAGAAAACGCCTCGTTTATGCCTTGGCTGGCGGGTACCGCTCTGCTGCACTCGCTGGCGGTGAGCGAGAAGCGCGCCACCTTCAAGGCGTGGACCGTGCTGCTGGCCCTGTCAGCCTTCTCGTTGAGCCTGCTGGGTACCTTCCTGGTGCGCTCCGGCGTGCTGGTGTCGGTCCATGCGTTTGCCTCCGACCCGACCCGCGGTCTGTTTATTCTCGGCTTCCTGCTGGCGGTGATCGGTTCATCCTTGCTGCTGTTTGCCTTTAAAGGCTCGCAGGTGAAGAGCCACGGCAAACACGAGCTGTGGAGCCGCGAGACCCTGCTGCTTTGCAACAACATCATGCTGGTTGCAGGTCTGCTGACCGTGCTGCTCGGTACCTTGCTGCCGCTGGTGCACAAGGAGCTGGGGCTGGGGAGCATTTCCATCGGTACTCCCTTCTTCAACCACATCTACAGCTGGCTGATCATCCCGTTTGCCCTGCTGCTGGGGATTGGCCCGCTGTTTCGCTGGCGTCGTCAGAAGCTGGGGGAACTCAAAAGCAAGGTGGTCGTGGCACTGGTGCTGAGTCTGGCCGCAGCCTTGCTGTTGCCGCTGCTCTTTGCCGAAACCTTCAAGCCATGGGCGGCGGTCGGGATTGGGCTGGGTGCCTGGATCATCGTCACCAGCGTGCAGGAGACCTGGGCGCGAGCGACCCACAAGCACAGCTTTGCAGTCGGTGTGCGCAAGCTTGGCAACAGCCACTGGGCCATGATCCTCGGCCATGTGGGGTTGGCAGTCAGCATCATAGGTATCGCCTGCACCCAGAACTACAGCATCGAGAAGGATCTGCGGATGCAGGCGGGTGATCGGGTGCACTTTGCCGATTACGAGTTCGTCTTTGCCGGGATCAAGGAGAAGAACGGCCCCAACTACGATGGCTTCAAGGGCGTGCTGGAAGTGCACCGCAATGGCGAGCAGGTCGCCCTGCTCAAGCCCGAGAAGCGGATGTACAAGGTGAGCCGGATGCCGATGACCGAAGCGGCCATCGATGCCGGTATCACCCGCGATCTATATGCGGCGCTGGGGGAACAGCTCGACAACGGAGCCTGGGCGGTGCGGATCTACTACAAGCCGTTCGTGCGCTGGATCTGGTTCGGCGGCGTCTTTATGGCCATTGGTGGCGTGCTGGCGATGCTGGACAAGCGTTACCGTTTCGGCCGTCGTGAGGAGGAGGCCAAGGCATGAACAAAAAGACCTGGTTGTTTTTAATCCCCTTTATCGTCTTTTTGCTGGGGGCGGTGTTCCTGTTCAAGGGACTTTACTCCGATCCGACCAAACTCGAATCGGTGATGGTGGGCAAAGAGGTGCCGGTGTTCACCCTGCAGGACATTTACGATCTAGGCAAACAGCACGATCGCACCATCCTGACCGGTCGCCCCATGTTGCTCAACGTCTGGGCCACCTGGTGCCCGACCTGCTATGGCGAGCACACCTACCTCAAACAGCTGGCGGGGCAGGGTATTCCCATCATCGGCATGAACTACAAGGATGAGCGCGACAAGGCGATCAAATGGCTGGCGGAGCTAGGCAACCCCTATCAGGTCAACCTCTATGATCCGGACGGCATGCTGGGGCTGGACCTCGGGGTATATGGCGCGCCGGAGACCTTCTTTATCGACAGCAAGGGGATCATCCGGTATCGCCACGTGGGGGATATCAACCCCGAGAACTGGGCGTCGACCCTCAAACCCATCTTTGATGCCATGAAGTGAGGGGAGTCTTGATGAGAGTATTTATTGCTTCCCTGCTGCTGTTGCTGGGATGGGTGGTGCAAGCGCCGGCCATGGCCGCTATCGATGTCTACACCTTCGACAACGACAATCAGGAGCAGGTCTTTCGCGAACTGACCAAGGAGCTGCGTTGCCCCAAGTGTCAGAACCAGGATATCGCCGACTCCAATGCGGGGCTGGCCAAGGACTTGCGCGACAAGACCTACCAGATGGTGCGCGAGGGTAAGGATAAAGAGGAGATCGTGGATTACATGGTGGCCCGCTACGGCAACTTTATCCTCTATAACCCGCCCCTGATGGCCTCCACCCTGATCCTCTGGCTCGGCCCGCTGCTGGTGATCCTGATCGGTGGCGCCGTGGTCGTGATGCGCAGCCGCCGACCCCCTGCGGTGAAAAAACAACTGGATAACGCCTTGAGCGAGGAGGAGCAGCGCCGACTGGCCGAGCTGCTCAAAGAGGAAGAGAAACAATGACCGCTTTTTGGATAGTTATTGCGGGCTTGCTGGTGCTGGTGAGTCTGGCGCTCGTCGTGCCGCTGTGGCGTGGTGAAGGCAAACAGAGCATCAGTCGCTCGGCGCTCAACAAACAGCTCTATCGCCAGCGGCTGCTGGAGATTGGCGAAGAGCGCGAGCAGGGTGTCCTGGCTGAGGAGTCCGACTCGCTGGTCGAGCTGCAACGAAGTCTCTTGGATGATATCCCTGATGTGGAGCAGACTGCCCGCAGTGGCAAGAGTCTGATCTGGATCCCGGGTGTGCTGGTGCTGTTGGTGGTGAGTCTGGGGCTCTACTACAAGTTGGGCTCCTGGCAAGAGGTGAGTCGCTGGCAAGATGCCAGCAGCCGTCTTGGCGAGCTGAGCAACCGCATTCTGGTGGAACGCGATGCCCAGGTGACCGAGCAGGATCTGCTGGACTTCACCCTGGCACTGCGTACCCGCCTCAAGGATGAACCGAATGACTACCGCGGCTGGTTGCTGCTGGGACGCTTGGCGCTGGATGGCAATGATCCCGAGATGGCCAGCGAGGCACTGGAGCGGGCCTACACGCTTGCTCCCCAGAAGTCGCTGGTGGCGGTGCCCTACGCGCAGGCGCTGATGATGACGGGGGATGAGGCGCAAGCGGATGCCCTGTTGCAAGCTGCTATCGCGCAGGATCCGGACAATATCGAGGCGCGCTCTGTCTATGCCTTTATGGCGCTGCAAAAAGAGGACTTCCAGACCGCGCTGGCTCGCTGGCAGGCGATGTTGCCACTGATGGAGAAAGGTACCCCCCGTTACGTGATGGTCGAGCGCTCCATGGAGTATGCCCGCGCGCAGCTCAAGCAGCGCGGCATCGAGGTGACGAATTCAGGCGCAGCCAAAGCGGGCGCAGTTGAGGGACAACCGCTCGCGGTGAAGGAGGGGGAATTCCCCATCCACGTCACGTTGGCGGCGGGCATTCAGATGCCGGAAGATGCCCATCTCTTCGTCTTTGCTGTGGTGCCCAACGGGCCGCCCATGCCCATCGCCGTGAAGCGTATCGCAGGGCCAACCCTGCCTGTTACCCTGTCACTCGGGGATGGCGATGCTATGATGGAAGGCAGCAAGCTGGCGGCCTATCCGGAGCTGCAGTTCAAGGCGCGTCTCTCGCGCGGTGGCAATGTGATGAACAAGGAAGGAGCCTTCGAAGGAGTATCCGTGCCGGTCAAGACGGCAGAGATCCCTGCTGCTCCGATTGACATCCGCATCGATCACGCCCTCTAATATGCCTTTGGATAACCCGGCCCCTGGATGGGGGCCGGGTTATCTATACTTCTGATAAATCAAAATAAAACGTCAGGACAATCATATGTATCTTCGTTCAGGAGCCATACTGGCAGCCCTCTTGCTGGCTGGCTGTGCCGGGGGCCCGCCCAAGCCTGGCCCAGAGAGCCTGGATCTCAATTCCGGCATGAATAATCCGGGTGCCACCAGTACGGCGGCCGATCCGCGCGACCCCTTCCAGGGGGCCAACCGGGCCATGTGGGCGGTCAACTATGATGTGCTGGAACCCTATGTGGCACGTCCTGTGGTACATGCCTATGCCCGCTACATTCCGGTAGGGGTGAAGGATGGCATTGCCAACTTTGTTGCCAACTTTGATGAGCCAAGCAGCATGGTGAACCATCTGATCACCGGTGATTTGAAGGGGGCGGGCACCAACCTAGGGCGCTTTACCCTCAACACCACGGTCGGTCTGCTGGGTATCTTCGATGTGGCCAAACATGCCGGCCTCGAGCGCAACAAGCTGGAGATGGACACAGTGCTGGGCAGGGCCGATATCGGTAATGGTGCCTACATCATGGTGCCTGTCTACGGCCCGACTACCACCCGGGAGCTGGTTGGTGATGCGATTGACAGCTTCTACTTCCCCTATGCCCTGTTAACCTTCCCGATGAAGGTTGCACACTGGGCACTGGATGGCTTGGGCACACGTGCCAAGCTTATCGATCAGGAGCGGATCATCGACAACTCCCTCGATCCTTATGCGCTGACCAAGGACTTCTACCTGCAATATAACCAGGGCAAGGTGACGGGCAAGCAGACCGAGCTGAAAGCGTCTCAGCAAGAGCAGGCCGACGATGCCAATCTGGATGAATATATGGACGAGCTGGACCAGTAAGCGGGTCATCTCGATATGTAAAAGGCGCCTGCGGGCGCCTTATTCATTTTCGCAGCCATATCGAGATAAAAAAACGCCCCGCAGTGCGGGGCGTTTTGGCAAGCGAGGCTGATTAGGCAGCCAAATTCTTGGCCACGAATTCCCAGTTAACCAGAGCCCAGAAGGTTTCCATGTACTTCGGACGCAGGTTGCGGAAGTCGATGTAGTAGGCGTGCTCCCACAGGTCAACGGTCAGCAGCGGGGTGGTACCGGCTTCAGTCAGCGGGCAGCCTGCGTTGGAGGTGTTGACGATAGCCAGAGAGCCGTCAGCTTTCTTCACCAGCCAAGTCCAGCTGGAACCGAAGTTGCCGATGGCTGATTTGGTGAAGGCATCTTTGAACTCGGCGAAGGAGCCGAATGCCTTGTTGATGGCCTCAGCCAGGGCGCCAGTTGGCTCGCCACCGCCATTCGGGGAGAGGCAGTGCCAGTAGAAGGTGTGGTTCCAGATCTGGGCGGCGTTGTTGAAGATGCCGCCGTTGGAGGTCTTGATGATCTCTTCCAGAGACTTGCCTTCAAACTCGGTACCCGGCACCAGATTGTTCAGGTTGACCACGTAGGTGTTGTGGTGCTTGCCGTGGTGATATTCCAGAGTTTCCTGGGAGATGTGCGGTTCCAGAGCGTTGATTGCATAGGGCAGAGCGGGAAGTTCGAATGCCATTTTCTACTCTCCATTGGCTGGACCGTGCGAAGGCGACGGTTGCAAGACATTGCGTACTCTTTTCTATATGTGAAAAGAGTTGTTTTTAAAATGATGGGGCTGGGTAGCCCAAAGCCAAGGGATTGTAGCAGTATCAAAGATGGCCTAACAACTCTTGATTGGCGCCATGATCGCGATCAATCCTGTGTGGGTTCTTTGCGCAATTCGAGCCGGGTCACCCCTTTGTCAGTTTGTGCTCGGGCAAGATTGCAGTAGAATGGCCGCCGAAATCGCTCTAGTGAGGCACCTATGGAAACTATTGAAAAGATCAAGCAGCAGCTGGCTGACAACCCCATCATCATCTACATGAAGGGCTCCCCCAAGCTACCCAGCTGTGGCTTCTCTGCCCAGGCCTCCCAGGCTCTGATGTCCTGCGGCGAGCCGTTTGCCTACGTTGATATCCTGCAAAATCCGGATATCCGCGCCGAATTGCCAAAATTCGCCAACTGGCCGACCTTCCCCCAACTGTGGGTTGAAGGTGAGCTGATCGGTGGCTGTGACATCATGATCGAGATGTTCCAGGCCGGCGAGTTGCAGGCTCTGATCAAAGAGACTGCTGCCAAGTACAAGAAAGATGATGCTGCAGCCGAGTAATCGGTTCTGTGTTGTCGAGAGGGAGCTATATAGGCTCCCTTTTTTATTGTCCCGGTTCTGGCAGGCAAGCAACTGATTGCCGGTTGCAAAAAGCAACGCAATTGCCCTGAAAAATCTAATCTTTACGGCTTTGTTTTGGAGTTGTTAATTATATTGTTTGCCAATATATGATTACTTTTTTTAATCCATTTGGATTCAAGTGTTGCTGCCATCACATTTTTTGATAATTTCACCGTAACGCAGTCTCTTTGTAGATTTTTTTGTGTTTATGCTCACATTAATTGCAAGTGATAGAACCTAGTATCGCTTCGCCCTGTGAAATAAAACCCTACAAATTAATAAATAAAAAGAGATTTGCGATGAAGATGTATAGCAATCTGCCCATTGGTCTTCATGATATTACTGAAGCCAAAAAAAGACTGACCAATCATATATACAAGACCGCGCAACTACCCTCTAACTACATCAGCGAACGTTGCCATGGCGAGGTTTACCTCAAGCTTGAAAACATGCAACGTACAGGCTCTTTTAAAATTCGTGGTGCCTTCAACAAACTCAGTTCATTAAGTCTGGAAGACCGACAAAAAGGTGTTGTCGCCTGCTCGGCGGGCAATCATGCCCAAGGTGTATCACTCTCCAGTGCCATGCTGGGAATTGATGCCAAGGTGGTCATGCCTTGTTGTGCCCCCAAATCAAAAATTGCTGCAACCAGTGACTATTCAGCCAAAGTGATCCTCCATGGAAATAGCTTCAATGACACCATTGCCAAAGTCAGCGAAATCGTGGAGATGGAAGGCCGCGTATTTATCCCCCCCTTTGACGATGCAAAAGTGATTGCCGGCCAGGGCACCATTGGCCTGGAAATTATCGAAGATTTGTATGATGTCGATAACATCATAGTACCGATCGGTGGCGGTGGTTTGATTGCCGGTGTTGCCATGGCTATCAAATCTATTAATCCGACCATCAAGGTGATTGGTGTGCAATCCGAGAATGTGCACGGTATGGCGGCCTCTTTCTATGCCGGTACCATGACCAATCACAGAACCAGCAGCACGCTGGCCGATGGCTGTGATGTGGCAAGACCCGGTTCACTGACCTTCGAAATCGTCAAACAATTGGTGGATGATATTGTACTGGTCACCGAGGAGGATATTCGTCATAGCATGGTTGACCTTATTCAACGCAACAAGGTGATTACCGAAGGGGCGGGAGCTCTGGCCTCGGCAGCGCTGCTCAGCGGCAAGCTGAAACATTATGTCGAAGGTAAAAAGACCGTCAGCATTATTTCGGGTGGCAATATTGATCTGACCCGGATCGCCGAAATTATCGAACAGAACAATATTCGTCAATTTAGCCTGTAAGGAATGCAGTCATGATATTAGACAGTGTTGTCACCGGCAGTAAAGAGAATACGCGTGCATGGCGTAAATCGGATACCACATGGGGATTAGGTCTGTTCGGTACTGCTATCGGGGCGGGGGTCTTGTTCTTTCCAATCCGGGCCGGATATGGTGGCCTGATCCCAATATTAATCATGCTGGTGCTGGCTTACCCCATTGCATTTTATTGTCACAGGGCGTTGGCCAGATTATGTCTTTCCGGCAGTAATCCTTCAGCCAATATCACCGAAACCGTCGAAGAGCATTTTGGCAAGATGGGTGGAGTGGTAATTACCTTCCTCTATTTCTTTGCCATCTGCCCACTGCTGTGGATATATGGTGTGACGATCACCAATACCTTTATGGCATTTTGGGAGCATCAACTACAGTTGGTTCCGCTTAATCGAGGTGTGGTTGCACTGGCATTGTTGATGTTGATGGCATTCGTGATCTACTTCGGTAAAGATCTGATGGTCAAGGTGATGAGCTATCTGGTCTTTCCCTTTATTGCCAGTCTGATCGTTATCTCTCTCTCCCTCGTCCCGTACTGGAACAGTGCCGTCTTTGATCAGGTCAATCTGAGCGAGATATCGATGTTTGGTCACGATGGTATTCTGGTCACCGTCTGGCTGGGGATCTCCATCATGGTCTTCTCCTTCAACTTCTCGCCGATTGTCTCCTCTTTCATTGTCTCCAAACGGGAAGAGTATGAGCAGGAGTTCGGTCGTGATTTTACCGAAAAGCGCTGCTCGAAGATTATCTCCGGTGCCAGCATGCTGATGGTGGCCGTGGTGATGTTCTTTGCCTTCAGCTGCCTCTTTACCCTGTCACCGCAAAATATGGCGGAAGCCAAAGCCCAGAATATTCCGGTGCTCTCCTATCTGGCCAACCACTTCTCCTCAATGACGGGCAGCAAGTCTGCGTTTGCCACCACTCTGGAGTATGCGGCGTCCATCATTGCGCTGGTTGCCATCTTCAAATCCTTCTTCGGCCACTATCTGGGGACGCTGGAAGGGTTGAATGGTCTTATCCTCCGCTTTGGCTATCAGGGCGACAAAAGCAAGGTTTCCAGTAAAAAACTCAATATGGTCAGTATGTTGTTCATCATGGGCTCCACCTGGCTGGTCGCTTATGTGAACCCCAACATCCTCGACCTGATTGAGGCAATGGGGGCGCCAATCATCGCTTCCCTGCTCTGTCTGCTGCCTATGTATGCGGTGAGCAAGACACCGGCACTGGCAAAATATAAAGGTCAGGCCAGCAACCTGTTTGTCACCATCATCGGTGTGCTGACCATCCTGAATATAGTTTCCAAGCTGTTCTGAAAAGCTTTTCTGCAAGTCATCAGCCATTCAGGCCCCCCTGGCGGGGTCTGCATGGCGCAGTCAGAAGTGCGCAATAACCTGTTCTTGGTTGGCCACAATTATGTGGGCCCAGGGCAAGGCTATCCGTGATTTGGCCACCACACTCAGTGGTAAATATGTTCTGACTGCAGTGACTCGACATCATAAATATCGAGGCGATGTAATGAAGTTTGATTCGTTGATTCTGGTTATCAATTGCGGCTCTTCGTCGGTCAAATTCTCGGTACTGGACAGTAAAACCTGCGAGGTGGTGATATTCGGTATGGCTGATGGTATTGAGACAGCCCATCCCCAATTGCAAGTGGGTAAAGAGCCCGCAATGTCATTACCTGAAAATAACCACACCTGTGCATTGGCTGCCATCGCGGCGGAGTTGAAAAAACGGGATCTGCTGGATGCCATTGCACTGGTTGGTCATCGAATTGCTCATGGTGGTAGTGAATTTAGTGAAGCCGTGATCATTGATGAACATGTATTGGCCAAAATCAAGCAGGTGTCACCTTTGGCTCCCCTGCACAATCACGCCAATTTATGTGGCGTGATGGCCGCCCGCCAGCTATTTCCCAACCAGCCCCAAATTGCGGTATTTGATACCGGCTTTCACCAGACCCTGAAGCCGGAAGCTTATATCTATGGGCTGCCTTACCAATATTTGCAGGATTACGGCGTGCGCCGCTATGGCTTCCATGGCACCTCCCATCGCTATGTGGCCGAGCAGGCCTGCGTATTTATGGGGCTGGATGAGCAGCATGCCGGTCTGGTTATCGCCCATCTGGGCAATGGCGCCTCTATTTGCGCGGTACAGGATGGCAAGAGCGTTGATACCTCGATGGGGATGACGCCGCTGGAAGGGTTGATCATGGGCAGCCGAAGCGGCGATATCGATTTTGGCGCGCTGGCCTATATCGCCAGCAAGACGGGTCAATCCATCGAGGATATCGAGCGGGTATTGAACAAGCAGTCCGGTCTGCTGGGTATTTCGGGGCTCTCCTCCGATATGCGGGTATTGGAAGCTGCCTATCACGAAGGACATCCCGGGGCAAAATTGGCCATTCACGTTTTTGTCCATCGTATTGCCCGCCATATCGGCGGTCATGCCACCTCATTGCGCCGGCTGGATGCCGTTATTTTCACCGGCGGGATCGGCGAGAACTCGGCCTTTATCAGAAAGCTGGTATGCGAACGACTTCAGGTATTTGGCGTAGCGATCAGCGAGCCGTTTAACCAGCGTCCCAATAGCGAGGGCTGCCGGGTAATTTCGGCGGCAGAATCCATGGTACTGGCGGCGGTTATTCCCACCAATGAAGAGAAAATGATCGCGCTGGATGCCATTCGTCTTGGGCAGCAGATTCGTCAGGCCGAGTGCGTCTGACATATTCCACTGTAGTGTCATGAGTAGTGAATGAGGTTTATTTGATGAAAGTTGATATGCAATTGGATCAGGATAAATTCCGCCTGGCATGGCAAGGGTTTGCCGGTGAAAACTGGAAGCACGAGATCAACGTCCGTGATTTTATCCAGCAGAACTACACCCCCTATGAAGGTGACGAACAGTTTTTAGCGGATGCCACAGAAGCGACCACCACTTTGTGGAACAAGGTGATGGAGGGGATCCGTATCGAGAACGCTACCCACGCACCGGTCGATTTTGATACCAATATTGCCACGACCATTACTGCCCACGGGCCGGGTTATATCGAGCAAGGGCTGGAAAAGATTGTTGGCCTGCAAACCGACAAGCCCCTTAAAAGAGCACTGCACCCATTTGGCGGCGTAAATATGATCCGCAGCTCTTTTGAAGCATATGGCCGGGAGATGGATCCCGAATTTGAATATACCTTCAGCGAATTGCGCAAAACCCATAACCAGGGCGTGTTCGACGTCTACTCTCCCGAGATGTTGCGCTGCCGAAAATCAGGGATTTTGACCGGTTTGCCGGATGGTTACGGCCGTGGTCGCATTATCGGAGATTATCGTCGGATCGCGCTTTATGGCATAGATTATCTTATCCGTGAGCGGGAGCAGCAGTTCGCCGATCTGCAACCGGCGCTCGAGCGTGGAGAGCAGCTGGAGCAGGTGATCCGTCAGCGCGAGGAGCTGGCAGAGCACAAGCGGGCACTGGTGCAGATCAAGCAGATGGCTGCCAACTACGGCTTCGATATCTCAGGGCCAGCACGCACGGCGCAGCAGGCAGTGCAGTGGCTCTACTTTGCCTATCTGGCAGCGGTGAAGTCGCAAAATGGCGGGGCCATGTCCCTCGGTCGTACCGCCACCTTCCTCGACATCTATATCGAGCGGGATCTTAAGGCGGGGCTTATCAGCGAGCAGGATGCCCAGGAGCTGGTTGATCACTTCATCATGAAGATCCGCATGGTACGTTTCCTGCGTACCCCCGAGTTTGACTCCCTCTTCTCCGGCGACCCCATTTGGGCCACCGAGGTGATTGGTGGCATGGGGCTGGATGGTCGTACTCTGGTGACCAAAAACTCCTTCCGTTACCTCCACACCCTCAAGACCATGGGGCCGGCGCCCGAGCCCAACCTCACCATCCTTTGGGCGGAAGGATTGCCGCGGGCCTTCAAGACCTATGCGGCCCGCGTCTCCATCGATACCTCATCCCTGCAGTATGAAAACGATGACCTGATGCGCACCGACTTCGAGAGCGATGACTACGCCATCGCCTGCTGCGTGAGCCCCATGGTGATCGGCAAGCAGATGCAGTTCTTCGGTGCACGCGCCAACCTGGCCAAGACCCTGCTCTATTGCATCAACGGCGGGGTGGACGAGAAGCTGAAGATCCAGGTTGGTCCGAAAGTGGCGCCCATCATGGACGAGGTGCTGGATTACGAGACCGTCATGGCCAGCCTCGACAGCTTTATGGATTGGCTGGCGGTGCAGTACATTAGCGCGCTCAACCTTATTCACTACATGCACGACAAGTACAGCTACGAGGCTTCCCTGATGGCGCTGCACGATCGCGACGTCTATCGCACCATGGCCTGCGGCATTGCCGGTCTGTCGGTGGCGGTCGATTCGCTGGCGGCCATCAAGTACGCCAGGGTCAAGCCGGTGCGCGATGCTGACGGGCTGGCGGTCGATTTCGTGATTGAGGGGGAGTATCCCCAGTACGGCAACAACGACGAGCGAGCCGACTCCATCGCCTGCGATCTGGTCGAGCGCTTCATGAAGAAGATCCAGGCGCTGCCGACCTACCGCAATGCGGTACCGACCCAGTCGATCCTGACCATCACCTCCAACGTGGTGTATGGCCAGAAGACTGGCAACACCCCTGATGGCCGCCGCGCCGGTGCCCCGTTTGCACCGGGAGCCAACCCGATGCACGGTCGGGATCGCAAGGGGGCGGTTGCTTCGCTCGCCTCGGTAGCCAAGCTGCCGTTCAAATACGCCAAGGACGGGATCTCCTACACCTTCTCCATCGTGCCGGGGGCGCTCGGCAAGGAGCCGGCCAATCGTGAGAACAATCTGGTGGGGTTGATGGATGGCTACTTCCACCATGAGCGGGATGTAGAAGGGGGTCAGCACCTCAACGTCAACGTGATGAATCGCGAGATGCTGCTGGATGCCATCGAGAATCCGGACAAGTACCCCAGCCTGACCATCCGGGTCTCCGGTTATGCGGTGCGCTTCAACGCCCTGACCTGCGAGCAGCAGCAGGACGTCATCTCCAGAACCTTCACCAACATGATGTAACTCTCATGCCCGGAGTGAGCAGGTTTGCTCCGGGCCTACTTTTTGTTTGTCAGCACGAGGAAGTAACAGATGCGACAGGTTATCACTACCAAGGCGGCGCCGGGCGCCATCGGCCCCTATGTGCAGGCCACCCGGATTGGCAACATCCTCTACACCTCCGGTCAGATCCCGCTGGACCCGGTGAGCGGCGACGTTGCGGAAGGGATCGAAGCGCAGACCCTGCGCTCCCTGCAAAACGTACAGGCGATTGTCGAGGCGGCAGGCGGCGAGGTGCGCAACATCTTCAAGACCACGGTGTTTGTCTCGGATCTGAACGACTTTGCTGCGGTGAATCAGGTCTACAACGACTTCTTCACCGAGCACGATGCCATGTATCCGGCTCGCTCCTGCGTAGAAGTGGCCCGCTTGCCGAAGGATGTGAAGATCGAGATAGAGGCGATTGCTGCGCTGGAGTCCTGACGCGGCGATCCTTATCAATAAAAAGAGCGGCAGCCCGAGGGCTGCCGCTCTTTTTTCATCAAACCCGCCGTGCGCGCTAAGGGCGCAAGGAGTGGGTCACGCTGGATCAGGCGATCCGTTCGATACGAGCCATGTAGAAGCCGTCGAAGCCGGTCTCGGACGGGCTCACGGTGTGATCGTCACGCAGACGGAAGTTTTCGTTGGCGGTGAGGAACTTGTCCACCTGCTGGCGGTTCTCCTCGGGCAGGATGGAGCAGGTTGCATAGACCAGCAGGCCGCCGACTTTCACCATCTGGCTGTAACGCTGCAGGATCTCTTCTTGCAGCGCGACCAGCACCGGCAGACGCTCGGCGGTATCACGCCACTTGGCATCCGGATTGCGCTTGAGGACGCCCAGACCGGAGCAGGGCACGTCCAGCAGTACACGGTCGGCGCTCTCTTTGAGGCGCTTGACGGTCTTGCTGCTGGTGATGACCCGGGTCTCCACGTTGTGGGCACCGGCGCGACGGGCGCGTTGCTTGAGGTTCTCCAGCTTCCACTCTTCCACATCCATTGCCAGCAAACGGCCTTTGCCTTGCATCATGGCGGCGATATGCAGGGTCTTGCCACCGGCACCGGCGCAGGCGTCTATAACGCGCATGCCTGGGGCAACCTCAAGGGCTGCCGCAACCAGCTGGGAGCCTGCGTCCTGCTGTTCGAAGCAACCATCGGCAAAGGCCTTGGTACGGAACAGGGCGGCGTCAGAGGTGACCTGCAGGGCTGTCTCCACACCTTCAACCGGAATGGTGGTGACATGCTCTTTGGCCAGCATGGCTTGCAGCTCATCACGGGTGCACTTGAGGGTGTTGACCCGCAGGTAACGCTTGGGCATCCAGGCCAGGGCGGCACGCTCGGCAGGCCAGGCTTCACCCAGCTGCTCGCTACCCAGTTTCTCCAGCCAGCTCGGGCAACCATCCATCAATACCGGGTTCTTCTTCGCCTCGGTCAGACGGCGGCGGAATGCCTCTTCATTGAAGCGATCCAGGGTCGGGTGGTTGGGCTGGGCAATTTTGTGGAAGGCATGCCAGCTGTGCAGCAGCGGCCAGACATTCTTTTCGGCCTGACGCACCTGAATACCGGTGAGGAAACAATAGAGGCTGAGACGGCGCAGCAGGTCGCCGGTGACCAGGGCAATCCTTGCCTGTTCTTGCGGTTTGAGTTCGATGCCGGAGAAGTGACGGGCATAAGCGCGGTCGAGGGTAAGACCCTGACCGAGCACATCGTCAACAATGGCAACGACCAGATCCCCGAAACGGGGCAACAGTGGGGATTTGAGCATGAGATTAACCTTGGCCAGATAAAGATGAACCGCACCTTTGTGAAGAGGAGCAGTTCTAAAATTGACAAATCCGCGCAATGATAGGGGTTAGACGGGGTTGGCGCAACACTCCCCATGGGTGAGTGGCTGAAACAGTGGCGCCGGGCTTTTTGATTCGGCGGGATAATGATGCCGGTAATGGTTCAAAAAAGTGCATGACTACAAGGATGACAAAGATGCATGTGAGCAGTAAGTGTTCGTTGGCCTTGTTGGTGGCCAGTTTGTTGGGGTCAACCAGCCTGATGGCCAGCGAGTGGAGTACGGTAGCCGCCAGAGCGACTGCGGAGCAAGGTTATGAGGTGCGGGCCAATCAGTTTCGGGTGGCCAAGGTGCCGCTCGACTATTTTGCCGGGCTGCAAGCCGGGGCGAGTGAGCTGACCCTGCCGCTGCCCGATGGGGGGGAGGTCACCTTTGCTCTGGAAGCCTACGACTTGCTGCCTGCAGATCTCGCCGCCAAGTATCCGCAGATCCGCACCTTCAAGGGTCACAACCCGGCGCATCCGATAGAGACGGGGCGTTTCGATCTGGGGCCGCAAGGTTTCCACGCCATGTTCAGCCATCAGGGCAGGATGGTGTTTGTCGATCCGCTGCGCAATGCCGAAGGCTACGCCGTCTATTACCAGCA
Organism: Aeromonas sp. HMWF017; assembly: GCF_003061465.1. Taxonomy (NCBI): domain Bacteria; kingdom Pseudomonadati; phylum Pseudomonadota; class Gammaproteobacteria; order Aeromonadales; family Aeromonadaceae; genus Aeromonas; species Aeromonas sp. HMWF017. Next base: position 17,317 of record NZ_QAJD01000135.1, on the reverse strand, counting down.
GGATGCCCATAGTCGATTGGTAGAGGCTGCAGATGAGGTGATAGGGCCCAAGCTCAGCAAACTGGTGCGCAAGGTGCAAGTGGATGGCAATGTTCGCAAGCGCTACGTCATTGCCATTTCGGCGACAGGAGAATTTACACAATACCACGGTGGCTCCAAAGCGCTTACCATGGCGGCGATTGCGACCTTGCTCAACCGCGTTAATCAGGTCTATCAACGGGATGTGGGCGCCGAATTCGTGCTGGCCAGTGGCAATGACAACCTGATCTTTACCGATCCGGCCAGCGACTTGTTTGCCAATGATAATTCGGATGCGCAGACCAATATCGGGGTACAGGCTTATTACTTTACCAATATGCAGCTCGGTAATTTTGATATCGGCCATGTCCTGAATACCAATGGCGGCGGTCTGGCCGGATTGGCAGTGCTCTGCACCAATCAGAAGTCTGGTGGGATGTCGGGTTCACCCACACCGGTGGGAGATGCCTTCTTCGTTGACTATGTGGCTCATGAAATTGGCCACCAGTTTGGTGCTGATCATACCTTCAACGGCACTACCGGGAGTTGCGGTGCTGGTACCCGGGTTGCGAGTCAAGCCTATGAGCCTGGTAGTGGCAGCTCCATCATGGCCTATGCCGGTATTTGTGGTGATGAGAATATTCAGACTCACAGCGACCCCTATTTTCATAGCAAGTCCATCGAGCAGATGCGTGCGCACATGGCGACCGTATCGACTTGTGGAACCACACTCGCGTTGAGCAATAATGCCCCGCAGGCAGCTGCAGGGGGGGACTATGTGATCCCTGCCAATACGGCCTTTATGTTAAAAGGGGCGGGTGGAGATCTGGATAATGATTCTCTGCTCTACAACTGGGAGCAGATCGATCTGGGTACTGAATCGAGTAGTGCCGCCACCATGATTGACGATGGCTCCCGGCCGCTGTTTCGTTTTGTCTCTCCCACGGCATCGTCGGAGCGGATCCTGCCGAGTTTGCCATCCCTGCTCTCCGGCACACTTGCCAAAGGAGAGGCCTGGCCGACTACCAACCGGGATCTCAATTTCAGACTGACGGTGCGTGATGGTCAGGGTGGCGTTGCCAGTGATGACATGAAAGTGCAAGTGATCAATACCGGTGCGGCATTTCGCATCACCAACCCGTTTTACGGGGTGACTCTCACTCCGGGGGCCAGTCAGGCAGTGGCATGGGATGTGGCGGGCACAACTGTGGCGCCGATCAGTTGCAGCAAGGTGGACATCTCGGTGACCCAGGATGAGGGCGTCAGCTGGACAATGCTCGCCGCCGGACAACCCAATAACGGCGCAGCAACGGTAACGTTGCCTGCCGATCTCACCAGCAGCGTCAGGCTGAAAGTGGCATGCAGCGACAATATCTTCTTTGCCATCAGTCCCCTCAAATTGCCTCTGGTGCAAGGTGGCTCGACTTCAGGTGGCGGCGGTGGTGGCGGGGCGCTCGGATTGTGGACGCTGGCTCTGGCGCTGCTCGGCTGGCAACGGAGGCGCACATGAAGGGAGTCCCTCTGTTGCTGCTTGTCATGCTCGGCGGCTGTCAGGCCGATGCCAGCACGCTGGAACAGGAGCTGAGTGCAAACCTCGCCAGGCAGGATTACCGCCTGATAGTGATAGCCGGGCGGGGAGAGTTCGCCCCCGGTATTGCAGCCGAGCAGCAGGCAGAGGTCAAGGCGCGCTGTGGAAAGCGTTATCTGGATGGATTGGGCGATGTGATAAGGCCCGGTCAGCAAGAGATACATGCCAAGTTGAGTGCTTACGCCAGCGAGTATAACCAGCGTATGCTGATTCATTGCCCAATAGCATCGGGCGCTGGCAAGCAGTAATACACCAACGAACCAATCCAAATGGAGGGGATATTCATCCCCCTATCTATCCGTGAAGGCGCCAATGGCGCCTTCACTTTTTTCCGTTGTTGAATGGGGCCAGTCTGTATTGCCTGAGATGGGGAGCGCGGGTATAGCACGATTTTTCAGCGTGACAGAAGTTTTGTGCGAATTTTCTTTTCTGTCTGTCACGCAGATCGTCAATTGACGCTGCACCATACTTGTTGTCACCAAGGTAGGGCAAGGAGGCTCTATGAAGCATGGCATTGCGGTGATTATCACCAGTTTGTCTGTTCAGGTTGCAGCAGAACCACAGTGGACCTTCATGGATGAAAACTTGGAAAGGGGAGGGGTCTATGATGTGCGAGCTGAAAAGGTCAGAGTGGTGGTTCCTGACAAGCCTTTTGAACCCGGGCATCTCGCCAGTCTATTGACCTTGCCATTGCCGGATGGCACTACGGTGCAGTTTGATGTTCATCCCAATGCCTTGCTCCCGGAGCCTTTGGCCCAGCGCTACCCTTCTATCAATACTTACAGTGGGAAGGCTATCGATCGGGCGGCGGATACAGGCCGATTTGATGTCACCATACATGGTTTTCACGGTATGTTTACCCATCAGGGGCGTACCTTTTATGTCGATCCGCTTCAGGACGGTTTCTCTTATGCCGTTTATGAACAGCAAGATGCCTGGCGGCGACAGGATGTGGATCAGGTGATTGATCCTCATGGTATCGAGCGTGAGCGAGCTGTGCTGGTCGATGGCAATTTGCGCAAGCGCTACACTATCGCCATCTCGGCAACCGGGGAATATACCCAGTATCACGGTGGTACCAAGGTTGCAGCACTCTCGGCGATTGCAACACTGCTTAATCGGGTCAATGAAGTCTATCGCCGTGATGTGGGGGCCGAGTTTCAGCTTGCAGCTGATACGGATAATGTGATTTTCACCGATCCTGCGACGGATCCTTTCACCAACTCGACCCAGGATATCGCCATCAACCAGACCCAACAGGGGGTGTTGCTCAATCCTTCTTTTGATCTGGGCCATCTGCTGGCGACATCAGGCGGCGGGGTGGCGACCCTGAGATCTTTATGCAACCCTTTCAGCCGTTCACGGGGCATGACCGGAGGCTCACAGCCTATCGGTGATGCATTCTTTATTGATTATGTGGCTCACGAATTGGGGCACCAGCTGGGGGCCGAGCACTCCTTCAATGGCATGGCCGACAGTTGTGCAACAGGTCGCAAGGCTAGCTCAGCTTGGGAACCGGGCAGTGGCTCGACCATCATGGCCTATGCCGGGATCTGTGGTGAGGAGAATCTGCAGGTTAACAGCACACCTTTTTTTCACAGCAAGTCGATCGAGCAGATGCGGGCTCTGATGGCCTCTCTGCCCTCCTGCGGCACCGACCTGGCGCTTGCCAATAACGCGCCGGTTGTGGATGCGGGGGGCGATAGGGTGATCCCCGCCAATACGCCTTTCACTCTTGTCGGTAGTGCGCTGGATCTGGATGGTCATCCCCTCAGTTACACCTGGGAGCAGGTTGATCTTGGCAATGCATCCTACAGCGTGGCAACCATGGTGGATGATGGAACCCGCCCGCTGTTTCGCTTTGTTTCACCAACATCGGATCCCCGTAGAACATTGCCCGCCATGAGCTCTCTGATATCGGGTGTCTTGGCTAAAGGAGAGGCGTGGCCTGCGACCAATCGCAATCTCCAGTTCCGCATTACCGTACGTGATGGTCAGGGGGCGGTGAGCAGTGATGAAATGGTGGTTCAGGTGATCAATACCGGCGCGGCATTTGCCATCACAGCTCCGCAGATCGGCGCCATGGTGGCGGGTAGCACTCAGCTAGTGACATGGAATGTTGCCGGGACCGATCAGCCTCCTATCAATTGTCCCAGCGTGGATTTGGCACTGACACAGAATGGTGGTTCTACTTGGACTACGCTGGCAAGCGGGCTTGCCAATAACGGTTCGGCCAGTGTGGTGTTGCCTGCACCGTTGACCAGCACGGCCAGGCTGAAGCTGGCATGCAGCAATAATATTTTTTTCTCTATCAATGGGATAAGAGGTAATGCGTCTGCCACTACGGAAAGTGCAACTGTCATTACCGACAACAATGCGGGTGGCGGCGGTGGTGGTGGTGCAGTGAATCTTATCGTGATCCTCCTGATGGGAGGGATAGCTGGATGGCGCAGGTATTACGGTTAGTCGTCAGTTTGCTGTTTCTGCATATCTGCGTGGCGCCTGTTGTGGCCGCATCACTGACAGAGGCAATAGATGAGAGTCTTGCTGCTCAGGATTATCGGCTCATCGTGCGTGGCGGGCGCGGTGGTATGGCCCCGGGGGTTGTGGAGTCATTGCAAGCAGAAGCGATAACTCGGTGCGGAGTCCGTTATCTGAAAGGGTTCGGTGATGTAATTGAGATGGGCAAGGAGTCGGAGTTTGAGCTGCGGATTGACTATGCCACCCGATATAACCGACAGATGCTGGAAAGGTGCATGCCGGAGGCGATTTCAAGGCCGTAGTGGCTGTTCAACAACGGCGTGTAAATCGGCATGATTGGAGTTATAACTCTAATATTCCAAACATAGTGATAGCCTCATGGGAATGATTCGATGACTCACATATGAGCCCCCATATACTTTTTTGGAGTTTTAACTCTATTAAAAAGAACTGCTGAAAATGCTAACAAAATGAGCTGTTTATAAACTATAACTCACTAACTTTATGATTTTAAATGAAATTAAATTCATTTAATTTTTATTGAAAAAGTTGAATTGTGATTTGCGTCACGTTATTCTCGCCGGCTGTTCAGTCAGGTGATTAATAATGATGAAGTTCACAATAAATGCAATCTCAGTTGTCATCGCAATGTCAGCCAATATCGCGCTGGCATCCCCATGGCATATGGTCGAAGCACACAATAGGCAGGCGGCTGATACAGTCACAACTAGTGCCTATACCAGCTTTAAGGTCGATGAAGAGTTTATTCAAAATCTGCGTGCTGGCGATATGCTGATTACTTTGCCATTACCAAATGGTGGAATGGTGCAATTTGAAGTGCAGCCCTCGTCGGTGTTGCCACCTGCATTGGCCGCCAAGTATCCGGATATCATGACCTTTAAAGGCCATGAAGTGGGCAATGAAAATAATACCGGCAGTTTTGATATTTCCCCACGTGGTTTTAATGGCATGTTTATGCACCAAGGGGAGCAGGTGTTTATTGATGTTCAACGTAGTGGTCTTTATTCTGTTTATTACAAGAAAAATGTAAAGCCGCGGAAAAATGGGCATCATGAAGAGCTGATGCAGAATAATAAAAGTGAGCATGAAAGTGAAAAAAAGCGCTCATTGTTAGATAGTGCAACTAAGCAAGCAGCACAAAAATATAACTTTCCTGGAATAAAAACATATCGAATTGCGATATCTACCACTGGAGAGTACACCACCTCATTTCATGGTAAAATAGGTGCGTTGTCATCTATTGTAACATTGCTGGTTCGAGTCAATGAGATATATGAGCGTGATCTCGGTATAAAATTTATCTTGGCTGATGGCAATGATAATATTATTTTTGACGATCCGGACACAGATCTATTTTTTAATGGAACTAATAAAGACCGCACATTTACCACGCCTACAATAGACCGTGATGATGCACATCGAAATGAGCTTGTTCAACTGTTGGCTCAAAGAGAAACAGATCCTGCGAAAAAGTTAGGTGAGTTTGATATTGGCCACGTGCTGATGACGACCAATTATTCTGGCTTGGCATGGGGGACGCTGTGCGCAGCTCCAAATCTGGATTATTTCGGGAATAAGTCCCTTGGTCGAAACTTGCGATCTAATGCAATGAGTGGAGCCGGTAATGGCAGCTCGGGAGCGGGAATCGCAGAGATCGATGCGATGTTTGTCGATACCTTTGCCCATGAAGTGGGTCATCAGCTCGGTGCAGAGCATATCTTTAATGTCGACCAAGGCGGACGTGTAGCTAATTCCGCTTGGGAGGTTGGTAGCGGTGCGACCATCATGGGTTATCCGGGCAGAGTTGGCATGGGGTCACAAAATCTGCAATCTAAAACGACTGGTTATTTTCATAGCAAGTCCATTGAGCAGATGCTTGCTGTGCTAGCCAGCCGTCCAGATAATTGTGGCGTTGTTGAGCCTATGATCAAGCAAGATATTGATGTGAATATCTCACCAACATCGCAATCAAAAGTTATTCCTGTTAGAACTGCATTTTCACTCACAGGGATTGGTTCTGGTGAAGATGGAATGACCTTTAGCTGGGAACAGGTTGATCTTGGTCGAGCGACAGAGAGTGCATCTGATATATACTATGGGAAATTGAACGATGGACCCTTATATCGTTTTGTGGCGCCTGCAACGTCTCCTGAACGTCACTTTCCTTCTTTGGCTACTCAGCTAAGGGGATATGAACGATTTATGTTGCAACAGCCTGAGCTAATAAAAGATGAAGAGAAGGGCGATCCATGGGTCAATGCACCGCGTACTCTGAATTTCCGTTTGGTGGCCCGTGATGGAAAAGGCGGTGGTGCCTATGATGAGACCTCGGTCGAAGTGGTCGATACAGGTTCACAAACCTTCAAGATATTACCAGCCCCTGACCAGCGTATTCTGGTTGGCAGCCCGACCACAGTGAATTGGCAAGTAGCTGGAACCGACGGTGGCCGCATCAACTGTCAGCGGGTTGATATCAGTTATAGCAACGATGAAGGCAAGAGCTGGCAGCCGCTGGTCAATGGCGTGAACAACAATGGCGCCCATGAGGTGACCATTCCGGCCAATGCTGGCAGCGCTGTTCGCCTCAAGCTGTCCTGTAGCGACAATATCTTCTATGCCATTACGCCAAAACTGGCGACCAAGAGCAGTGATACACCGGCTCCCCAGCCTGAAAGCAATGGCGGCGGCGGTTCGACCGGTCTGTTCGCGCTGTTGGGCCTTGGTATCGCTGTGCTGCTGCGTCGTCGTGAGATCATGAGCTACTAAACCAGATAACCCAAGGGTGAGATTACCCATCTTTGGTACATTGATGACCCAAGCGAAGAGGCGTTAGCCTCTTCGCTTTTTTTGTATGGTTTACAAGGTCGCTTTATCGAGCGCACAATGCCTGCGTCACTCTCTTGATGGTCGTGGAACCATTATTTATTTGAAGGAAAATCAAGATGATGGATGTTGCTGATCTGCGCCGTGAATACTCCCGTGGCGGGCTGCACCGAGCCGATCTGCCGGCCGAGCCGCTGGCGCTGTTCGAGAAGTGGTTGGCGCAGGCTTGTGAGGCCAAACTGACCGATCCCACCGCCATGGTGGTAGCGACGGTGGATGCCGATGGTCAGCCCTGGCAGCGCACCGTGCTGCTCAAGCACTACGACGCCCAGGGGATGGTCTTTTACACCAACATGGGCAGCCGTAAGGCGCAGCAGCTGGAAGGCAATCCTCGTATCAGCCTGCTCTTCCCCTGGCACACGCTGGACAGACAGGTTCATGTGACTGGCCGGGTGGAGAAGATGAGCACCTTCGAGGTGATGAAGTATTTCCACAGCCGCCCCAAGGATAGCCAGATCGCTGCCTGGGTCTCCAAGCAGTCGACCCGCATATCGGCCCGCGGCGTGCTGGAGGCCAAGTTCCTCGAGCTCAAGCAGAAGTTTGCCAATGGCGAAGTGCCGCTGCCGAGCTTCTGGGGCGGATTCCGGGTGGTGATCGAGACGGTGGAGTTCTGGCAGGGGGGCGAGCACCGGCTGCATGACCGCTTCTACTACACCCGCGACGGGGATGGCTGGCATATCGAGCGTCTGGCTCCCTGATCGCGCTGTTCAAATCTGTTTTCACAAGGAGTGTGTATGCGTCTGTATGGTGATCTTCGTTCCGGCAACTGTTACAAGGGGTGGCTGCTGGCCCGCTGGCTGGAGCTGCCCCTTGAGTGGGTAGAGGTCGATATTCAGGCGGGGGATACCCGTACCCCCGCATTTCTGGCCATGAACCCCAACGGCAAGATCCCGGTGCTGGAGATTGGCCAGGGCGATACGCTGGCGGAATCCAATGCCATCCTCTTCTATCTGGGGCAAGGCAGTGCCTTGTGGCCAACCGATCCGCGCCAGCAGGCCGAGGTGCTCAAATGGATGTTCTTTGAGCAGTACAGCCATGAGCCCTACATCGCGGTGGCCCGCTTTATCGTTCACTATCTCGGCCGACCCGAGTCGCAGGAGGCGCGGCTCGACGGGCTGAAAGCCGGTGGCGAGAAGGCGCTGGCGGTAATGGAGCAGCAGCTGAAACAGAGCCCCTACCTGTGCGGTGATGCGCCGACCATCGCCGATATCGCCCTTTATGCCTACACCCACGTGGCAGAGGAGGGGATCTTCTCCCTGCAGGGGTGGCCAGCTATCCGTAGCTGGATCGCCCGTATCGAAGCCCATCCCCGTCACCTGACGCTGCCAGCGGCCTGTCAGGCCAGCTGATGGAACTGCTGATCGAGGCCAGTCTGTGGCAACCGCAGTGGGCTGCGCTGTTGCTGCACTGGCAGCAGCAAGGTCATCGCTGGCAGCTGCTGCTGGGCAAAGAGGCGGCGGCCGCCCTCGATCAAACCGATGCACCCTGGGCGAGCAGCCCTCCAGACGGGGTGCTCTGCCCGGGAGCCCTGCTGGCTGCCTGGCTCGATGGGGATCTGCTGGCGGATTTTCATGTTGATCCCAGCCGCCAGGTTCTGATCAGTGCCTCTACCTCCCTATTGACCCTCGCCAAGGAGCAGGGACTGCTCACCCTTGGCCCTGTGGGGGCCGATCTGCCGCTCACCCCCGAGGCCGATTTGGGCGCCGTGCTCAATCGCCTGCTGGCGCGCCGCGTGACGGTGCCGACCCTGGCTGAGGGGCATTCGCTATCAGGTGTCGTATTGCGACAACTGCAGGCCGACGATGAGCGCGAGATAGTGCGCTACTGCAGCGACGAGGCGCTGGCGCGCTACACCCTCAATATTCCTCACCCCTATCCGCCGGAGGGGGCCCGCGACTGGCTGGCGCTCAGCTGGCGCAAGGCGGGGCTTGGCCTTGGCTGGAGCTGGGCCATCACCTTGCCAGAGGAGGGTGGGGCTGCGCTGGTCGGGGTGATCTCCTTGCACTGGAATGGCGAGCTCGCCTGGTGGGTGGGCGTGCCCTGGCAGAATCGCGGTCTGGCGACCCGGGCCGCCAGCTTGGTCAAGGGGTTCGCCTTTGACCAACTGCAACTGCCTGCGCTGACGGCTCGCCATATGCCAGACAATTTAGCCTCCGGCCGGGTGATGGCAAAAATGGGGATGTACTATCGCGGTCAGCGCCATATCAGCGGTCGTCAGCCGTGCGAGGTGAGTTACTGGCGACTGGATCGTGCCCTCTCCTTGCCAGCCCCCCTGCTTGATGAGGTCACTCGCTGGCTTGAAGATGAGCGGGTCGCCGTGGTGATCCTGTGGGATCCCGCAACGAGCAATCGGCAGAGTGCCAACGGCATGCAGGCTATCTCGCTCTTTGTGGATGAGAGGGGCGCGGGGGAGGAGCCCTACTCTTTGAACTGCCCGCCGCATCTTGAGCGGTTGCTGGCGCTGCACTGTTATCCCGTCGATCTGCTGGCGCAGGCCGAACCGGAGCAATTGTCCCATTTTGGCGGCGTCTTGCTGAAAGACAGGGATGAACAGGGGCTGGCGTGGTTGCTGCAATTGGCCGCGCTGCAGCGGCAGGGATCAGCGCTGCTCAGCCGCGAGGAGCGCGCATCACGGCTCTACTGGTTCAACCAATTGATGGCGCAGGCGCTGGGCGGCAACGGTGACTCGTCGCAGATACGCTATCAGCAGTTACGGCTGCTGGTGGAGCTGCCGGAGCTGGTCGATGAGCTGGATGGCTGTTGGCATCAAACGCCCGAACTGACCTTTGATCGGTTGGCGCGGGAGGCTCCCGCCCTCTGGCTGGCCTACCGCGAGGCGATGAACAGGGTCACTCCGGCTACGCTAACCGCCTTGCAGCAGCAGTTTGCAGCTCGTTTTCCTGAGTGCACCCTCCCATTTTTGGACAAAGGTACTCAGAATGACCAGCCGTTGTGTGGAATAATGCCCGCTCTGCTGTACGAGGAGTAATACCTGATGTTGAGAACCGAGCGCCCCGGTGACATGCTGCCGGTTTATGAGCTGCTGAGTGCCGCCTTCGGTCGTTCCGATGAGGCCGAACTGGTCAACCGCCTGCGCGAATGTGGTGCTGCCGTAGTGACCATGGTCGAAGAGGAAGAGTACGAGTTCATGGGGCACCTGATGCTAAGCCCGATCACCATTAACGGCATGGAAGGGCCCTGGCTCGGTCTGGCGCCGGTCGCGGTTCATCCCGACTGGCAAGGTCAGGGGATTGGCTCGGATCTTATCCGTGAAGGGCTTGATACGGCGCTCGAAATGGACTGGAAAGGGGTGGTGGTACTCGGGGATCCGGCCTATTACAGCCGTTTCGGTTTCCGCCCGGCCAGCGAGTTTGGCCTGCACTGCATCTATGAGGTGCCTGCCGACTGCTTTATGGCGATGGAGCTACAGGAGCACGGTTTTGCGGGTGTGCAGGGAGAGGTGCTCTATCATCCCCTGTTTGATGAACTCCCCGACGAGCTGCCGGACGCACAGGCAGAAGAGTCCCATTTCTAGCGAGACGTTGTTGTAGCAAGAAGTCACAGCGACAAGTCATAACGAAAAAGCCCTCATCGAGGGCTTTTTCAGTTTATATCAGTCCCTGCCGGGCTTATTCGAGCAAATTGATTCAGGCAATGATGTCGAGCTGGGTGCCCTTGCGTTTATCTTCACCCACCATGTTACCCATCTGCTGGGCGAGCGGGCTCTGTTGGAATTGCATGTAGTCGCTCAGATTCTGCTGGCGCTGGTAGCGATTGGCCGCCTGATAGAGTTCAGCAGTGCTCGGGCCCGACTTGCTGTCGGTCTCCTGACCGCTGGCCTCCAGGTAGCGCTCCACCACGGCTTTATCTTGCTGGTTAGCCGTATAAGAGACCGCCAGGGTTCTGCGAGCCGTTGCTTTCTCTTCGCTCTGTGCCTGCAATTCATCCTTCTTGATCAGCGCTTCGTTACGGGCCTGACTGACCTGCTCGGGTGTGACAGCCGGAGAGGAGGGGTATTTGCCGTAATCGGGCAGCGGCATGGGCCGGGAGGTGATTTGCATGGTGGTGCTTCTCTTGTGAACAGGGACGGACGCATGATACCCATCGATCTTAGTTCAATAAATAACCACTTGTCGGTTCATCAAGAGTGGGTTCAGTTTCGCGCATCGATTGTTAATTGAACCACCACTGAGTGACAAAAAAGGCGCCATAAGGCGCCTTTTTATCCTTCGCTTACCGCCGGATCAGTTGAAGAACCAGTAACCACGGTTGACCAGACGGGTCAGCAGTTGCAGGAAACCGGCCTGATCGGCCAGCTCCACCATGTCGGCCTGGGTGATGATGTCCTTGTCGCACAGGAGCGAAATGGCTGCCGCGTCTTCGCTCTGCAGAGTCCAGGCTTCGCCGTCGATGAAGCACTGCTGGCTCTCGCCGCTGAACCAGACGGTGCGCAGACCCGGCACCTTGATGGCGGACTCGCCCTGGGTCAGCAGGTCGGCTACCTCCTCGGCGCTGTAGTCCGGCTCGACCGGATTGACGTCCAGATCGTGCTTGGCCTCGGATATCATGGTGCCGAACCACTCCTTGAACAGGGTCTCGTCATCGAGGGCCTGCTGCATCAGCTCGCGCAGACGGTGCAGCTCGTGGGGCTGGATCTCGCCGTGACGGGCACGAGGCTTGAGATCGGCATCGCCGTAACGCTCGGTACGCACCTCGTTGTCGATCAGATGATCGGCAAAGGAGGAGATAAGCGCCTTGGCATCTGGTGCGCGGAAACCCACCGAGAAGTTCATGGAGGGCTCGATGGCGTAGCCTTCGTGGGGGAATCCGGGCGGAATGTAGAGGATGTCACCCGGCTCCATGATGACGTCGATGATCGCCTCGAACGGCTCGCAGTGCAGCAGGGCGGCGTGGGCGGCGAACTCGTTGAGCGGCTTGGCATCGCCAACCCGCCAGTGGCGTTTGCCCAGACCCTGGGTGATAAACACATCGTAGTTGTCGATGTGGGGGCCGACACCCGCATGGGGGGTGGAGAAGCTCACCATCACATCGTCAAAGCGCCAGCCCGGAATGAACTGGAACGGCACCGCCAGCTCGTTCACCTCGGGGGCCCAGTGGTTGCAAGCCTGTACCAAAATGGTCCAGTTCTCTTCACTCAGATGGTCGTAGGATTCGAAGGGGCCGTGGGCAGCATCCCACTTGCCGTCGAAACGGGTGACGAGGCGGGACTCTACCACCTCCTCCATGGCCAGACCCGCCAGCTCGTCCGGGCTGATGGGATCCTGAAAGTCCTTGAAGCCACCCTTGATAAGGAGCGGGCGCTTCTGCCAGTAGTGCTCAAGGAAGTGAGCGATATCCAGATTGAGTTCGTACATGCTGTTTCTCGTGTCTCGCAAAGAGGTTTTGCCCAAGGCAGGCTTGGGAAAAGCCACTCGGGATCCTGCCGTAGCAGGGAAAATAACAGGGGCCCTGTGGCGTATCGTGCACAGGGCCCCTTCGTCACTGCCGGTTGGCTTACTTCAGCAGATCGACCAGACGCTGGGCGTCGCCAATGTAGTTGGCCGGGGTCAGCTTCTTCAGCTCAACCTTGACCGCTTCCGGCAACTCCAGAGTGTCGATAAAGGTGCGCATCCCTTCAGCATCGACGCGGCGACCACGGGTCAGCTCCTTGAGCTTCTCGTAGGGCTTCTCGATACCGTAGCGGCGCATCACGGTCTGGATCGGCTCGGCCAGCACTTCCCAGTTGGCATCCAGATCGGCGGCCATGGCGGCGTCGTTGGCTTCCAGCTTGGAGATGCCCTTGAGGGTCGCCTGATAGGCAATCAGGGAGTAACCCACCGCCACACCCAGGTTGCGCAGCACGGTCGAGTCGGTCAGATCACGCTGCCAGCGGGAGATGGGCAGCTTGCTCGCCAGATGCTGGAACACGGCGTTGGCCAGACCCAGATTGCCTTCGGAGTTCTCGAAGTCGATGGGGTTGACCTTGTGCGGCATGGTGGAGGAGCCGATTTCACCCGCGATGGTGCGCTGCTTGAAGTGACCCAGGGAGATGTAACCCCACACATCGCGGTCGAAGTCGATCAGGATGGTGTTGAAGCGGGCCATGGCGTCGAACAGCTCGGCGATGTAGTCGTGCGGCTCGATCTGGGTAGTGTAGGGGTTCCAGGAAAGGCCCAGAGAAGTCACAAACTCCTCGGAGAACTGGTGCCAGTCCACATTCGGGTAGGCGCTAAGGTGGGCGTTGTAGTTGCCGACCGCACCGTTGATCTTGCCGAGGATCTCCACCGCCATGATCTGCTTGAACTGACGCTCCAGACGGTAGGCGACGTTGGCCATCTCCTTGCCCATGGTGCTCGGGGTGGCCGGCTGACCGTGGGTACGGGAGAGCAGCGGCATGTCACGGTACTCGTGGGCCAGACGCTTGAGCTCGTTGATCAGCTTTTCGCAATAAGGCTTGATGACCTCTTCGCGGGCAGTTTTCAGCATCAGACCGTGGGAGTTGTTGTTGATGTCTTCCGAGGTACAGGCGAAGTGGATGAACTCGCTGACAGCCGCCAGCTCCGGGTTCACTTCGACTTTCTCTTTGAGGAAGTACTCCACCGCTTTCACATCATGGTTGGTGGTGCGCTCGATCTGTTTGATACGGGCGGCGTCACTCTCGTTGAAGTTGCTGACGATGCCGTCGAGCAGGGCGTTGGCGGCCGCACTCAGGGCTGGGACTTCCGGGATCCCGGCGTGGCTGGCCAGTTTCTGCAACCAGCGAACCTCGACTTCAACGCGAAAACGCAGCAGGCCGAATTCGGAGAAGATAGGGCGCAGGGCATCGGCCTTGTCGCCATAACGACCGTCAATCGGGGAAACAGCAGTCAGCGCGGACAGCTCCATGGGGTGAACTCCTGATGATTTGTGTGGGGGATCCGTATCCACTCGCGCGTGGGGCTGAGTCGTCGTCAGGGCGGATGTGCGGCTGTTCACCCTGATGTTGACCTCGCTTGCCCGCGCGCGAGCCGATGATTAGTAACGTTTGGCCAGCTCCACCATCTTCTTGCGAGCGAAGATGATCTGGGTGCGGCTACCACCGAGCTGGCGCCACAGCACGCAGGCACGAATGCCCGCCAGCAGCAGGGCGCGCACCTTGTGCTGCACCAGCGGTTGCTGCAGGAACAGCGGGGTACCCGCAACCTGGATGCGCGGCCCGATGGGGCTGATAAGATCGCTGTAGATGCTCGCCATGTTGGCCAAAATCTGCTCGTCGAGCAGATCGAAGTGCTGTTGCTGGCGGCCAATCTGGCTGATCCGCTCACCCAGCATATTGAGAATGTCCTTGCGCTTGGCCAGCTTGCGCTCCAGCGCAATCAGGCTCACCACGTAGCGGGTCAGCTCGGCATTCTTCTGGCTGCCGTCGGCACCCAGCTGCTCGACCAGCGCACGGTAGCCGTCGCGAATGGCCAGATGGGTGTTGTTGAACACCTCGAGCGGCTGGCTCGGGTTGGTCACCAGAATGCTGGAGAGGCTCTCGCGCAGGGCGGCCTCGTCACAGCTGCCGTCTCGGGCCACCTTCTGCACCAGATACGCGGCCTGGCAGATGCCGGCAAAGGCCATTGTTCTGTCTTGGAATTTATCGCTCACGTCTGCTGCCTTCTGTTAAGGATTCAAACCGGATGGCTGAAACGCTGTTCGATGATGCCACCGCCCAGACACACTTCCCCGTCGTAGAAGACGGCGGACTGGCCCGGGGTCACCGCAGCCTGTTTCTCGTCGAAGATGACCCGGATGGTCTCGTCGTCGATGGGCTGGATCAGACAGGGAATATCCTGCTGACGGTAGCGGGTCTTGACGGTGCAGCGACGCGGCTCGCGAATGGGGGTGCGATCCACCCAGTGCAACTGGCTGGCAATCAGGCCATCGGAGTAGAGGCGGGGATGTTCGCCCTGCGCCACCACCAGCACGTTGCGCTCGACCTCTTTGTCGACCACATACCAGGCCTCTTCGGTGGCATCTTTGCGACCACCGATACCGAGCCCCTTGCGCTGGCCCAGGGTGTGATACATCAGACCCTGATGCTCGCCGATCACCTTGCCATCCACGGTCTCGATCTTACCGGGCTGGGCTGGCAGGAACTTGGCCAGGAAGTCCTTGAACTTGCGCTCGCCGATAAAGCAGATGCCAGTGGAGTCTTTCTTCTTGGCGGTGATGAGATCGAGCTGCTCGGCGATGCGGCGCACCTCGGGCTTTTCCAGATCGCCAACCGGGAACAGGCTCTGACCCACTTGCTTCTCGCTCAGGGTATAGAGGAAGTAGCTCTGATCCTTGTTGGTATCGAGACCGCGCAGCAGGCGCGGGCGGCCTGTGCTGTCGTCACGGCGCACATAGTGGCCGGTGGCGATGTAGGTGGCACCCAGCTCTTCGGCGGCAAATTCGAGGAACGCCTTGAACTTGATCTCCTTGTTGCACAGGATATCCGGGTTCGGCGTACGGCCTGCCTTGTACTCTTCGAGGAAGTGCTCGAACACGTTGTCCCAGTACTCGGCGGCGAAGTTGATGGTGTGGAGTTTCATCCCCAGCTTGTCGCAGACGGCCTTGGCATCAGCCAAATCCTGGGCGGCAGAGCAGTACTCGTCCGTGTCGTCTTCTTCCCAGTTCTTCATGAACAAGCCTTCGACCTGATAGCCCTGCTGCTGGAGCAGGTAGGCCGAGACGGAAGAATCCACGCCGCCGGACATGCCGACGATCACCTTGATTTGGCTGTTGTCTGTCATTAGTCGAAGTTACCAGTTCGTTTAAACGGGGCGTATTCTACCAGAGTTTTGCGCCCCCGGTCACATATCCATGCCGCAGTTCCCATCAGGAGCCTGATAGCAGGAAATCGTTTTTCTGTTTGTCAGTACCATGATGAAAAAATGGTTCCAAACGATATCGGATAGCCTGTTCACGATCTGTCACGAGAGGCCGTCAGCAAGGTAAAGAGCAGCGCAGGAACCGGAGCGTATATATATACGTGAGGATTCCGAGCAGCACATGAGCCTTGATCACGGCCTCGCAGTAAGAGCGTGGGCAGGCTCTCAGATGAAGGCCTTGAGTGCCGACAGCGGCAGCCGTGTCCCCGCCAGATAATCCTGAATGCACTGCCACACCAGGGGGCTGCGTAGGGCCGGTTTGCACTCGGCAATCTCTTCCAGAGTGAGCCAGTGGCAAGCCAGCACATCGCCGTCAGGATCCTCTGGATGGTGCTGACCCGGCGCTTTTTCAAGGTCGAAGATGATGGCGGTGCGCACATAGGTGGCTTCGCTGTCGGCCGGTTTGAACAGATAGGTACCAAGCCAGGCGGTCGGCGCGGCGGTCAGACCCGTCTCCTCTTTGAGCTCGCGGCAAGCCGCGTCAAGCAGGTTTTCCCCCGGCTCCACATGGCCGGCGGGCTGGTTGAAACGGCGCTGGCCTTTTATCTCCTCTTCCACCACCAGAAAGCGTCCCTGCCACTGCACCAGGGCGGCGACCGTCAGGCGCGCCTCCATGCGGGCGTGGCTGGTGGCCGATTGCTCTGCCTGATTGCTCATCATGACTCCTTGTCGCTGCTATTGGGATTGCCCGTACGGGCGGGTCTGCGTGCCGTTCCTCGCCCGCTGCTGCGGGGTTTGCCGCCGGTCGGGTTCGTGGCTGCGCGCTCGGTTGGGTGAGTGCTGCGGGGACGCTCGTCCCGTCTCGGCTGGCTGACCCGCCGTGGCGCCTCCCCTGCCGGTTTGGCGTTACCGCCTGAACGGGATGAGGAGGGACGCGGGCGGCTGTTGGAGCTCGGCGCCAGCTCGGGGGCGGGCAGGCTGCGGCTCTCGCCGGGTGCCAGACCATCGAGGGTCCAGTCGCCGATGGCGTAGCGAATAAGGCGCAGGGTGGGGTGGCCGATATGGGCGGTCATCCGCCGTACCTGCCGGTTGCGCCCCTCGATAATCTTGATCTCCAGCCAGCTGGTGGGAATCTCTTTGCGCTCGCGAATGGGCGGATTGCGCGGCCACACCGCAGGTTCATCCATGATGCGCGCCCCGGCAGGCAGGGTCATGCCGTCATTGAGCTCCACCCCGGCGCGAAGGGCGGCCAGTTTCTCCTCGCTCGGAATACCTTCCACCTGAACCCAGTAGGTCTTGGGTGTCTTCTCCCCCGGCTGGGTGAGACGCGCCTGCAGCTTGCCATCGTTGGTGAGCAGCAACAGCCCCTCGCTGTCGCGGTCAAGCCGCCCTGCGGCGTAGATGCCGGGCTCTTTGATGTAATCCTTGAGGGTCTCCCGGCCCGCCTCGTCGGTGAACTGGCAGAGCACCATATAGGGCTTGTTCAGCA
>NZ_QAJD01000015.1:0-14216 GCF_003061465.1 Aeromonas sp. HMWF017 | reverse complement strand
AGTCAAGCCTTATTTGCAAAGGCTTTTCGAGGTTACCGACTTGGCTTTCTGCGTTGCCGCTTGCCGTGTCGATGGGGCGCATTATAGAGAGATTGATCACATTGGCAAGGGCTGAAATGCAATAAAATCGCAAAAAACTGCACTTTATTGGTTATTCATATCAACCAACAAGCTTTACACAGACTTATCCACAGAAAGGCGTAAAATCCGGATTCTTCGTAGCCATCACACAGCGCTTATCTGGTGGCTGAGCACGCAATTCACCAACCATGCACCTCTCCTGCTTGCTCTCTTTACCTCTTATATAGAGGCAATCACGCCAGTCCTGCCTCCTTTATCCACTCCGCCACCAGCTCGCGGAGGGGCAGCTCACGACAACCGGAGAGATCCTGCCCCGCCCAGAGCGGAGAGAACCCGCTATCCCCCCGGGACTCTGCCGCAGCACGCAGCAGAGCCAGGGCGCCACTGGCATAAGGGAAGCAAGGCGCTAGATCCGAGAGCGGGCCCAGCTCCCGCATCAACCGGTTGCTGATGCCGCGAGCGGGGCGGCCGCTGAACAGATTGGTCAGTGCCGTATGCTCACCTCGAGATGAGTGAAGCGCCGCACGATGCAGCGGCGAGGTCGTCGCCTCATGGCAGCAGAGAAAGGCGGTGCCCATCTGCACGGCGCTCGCCCCCAGCGCCAGCGCGTTGGCAATCCCCTTGCCATCGACGATGCCACCGGCGGCGATCACCGGCAGGTCGATCGCGGCGAGGATCTGTGGCAGCAAGGTAAAGGTGCTCTGCTGCAGCGCGAGATTATCAGAGAGGAAATGGCCGCGATGACCGCCCGCTTCCAACCCCTGCGCAATCACCGCATCGACGCCCTGGTGAGCAAGCCACTGCGCCTCGGCCACCGTGGTGGCGCTGGCCAGCACATAGGCGCCGCTCGCCTTCACACTGGCAAGCAGCTCGGGGGCAGGCAAACCAAAGTGGAAGCTGACTACCGCCGGCCTGAACCCGGTCAGCAGTTCGGCATGTTGTGCATTGAACGGGGCCCGGGTGGGCGCCCTGGCTGCGGCAGCCGTTGCTGCCGCCATGCTGATGTCAAACTCGGCATAGTAGGGAGAGAGCGCCTGTTGCCAGCGAATCTGCTGATCAGGATCTGGCTCCTCCTGCCGATGGCAGAAGAAGTTGACATTGAAGGGAGCATCGGTCGCAGCCCGCATCGCCTGTAGCTGGGCGGATAACTGCTCGCAGCCGAGCATGGCCGCCGGCAAGGAGCCCAGCAGGCCAGCCTGACAGGCGGCGATGGCCAGCCGGTGATCCTGCACACCCGCCATGGGTGCCTGGATCAGCGGGTAACGCAGGCCGAGGCGACGAGCAAAACGGGAAGGGGCATCCATGATCCAGACTCCTTTCTGCAAATGGCGGTAACAGAGCTGGCCCATCATGGGCCCGCTCACACTAGTGACACATCAACGGACGCTGCGCAGCAGGAAGTCGGGCTGACCGCAGGAGCGGCGCTCGCGCTTTTGCATCTCGGCGGAACAGGTGACCGCATCCGTCCCCTCTTTATTGACGCAGATGTAGATCTCCCGCAGGAAGCGGCCACCATCGGCGCACGCTACCGTGATGTTGTCGGGGGCCAGCCACTCGTTGGCACTGGCCAGATCAGCCTTGAGCTGGAAGGTGCTCTTGCGCAGCGGCTCTTCCGGGGATTGATAAGCCGCCGGGATCTTCACCTGCTGGCGCAGGTCGCTTGCCAGCTGATGGAATTGGGGCTGACTCAGGCCGGAGCAGGTGCCGTGCTTCTCCCACTCATGGCGATAGAGAAAACGGCTGGGGTAGAGGCCGGCAAACTTCTGCTCCATGTTGGCGTCGAGCCGTTCGCGGGTGCAGTTGCTGGGGTAGCCGCGATCGTACTGGGGCCAGAGACCGTGCAACACAAAGCCCAGCTTGCGGGAACATTGATCCTTGTCCGCAGGTTTGACGGCGCAGTGCTCGGGCGACCAGGAGAGCGCCAGTGCATAGTAATCAAAGTCACCCGCCACCCCTTTCGCCTGCACCGCAGAGGAGAGCAGCAAACCACCAGCCAACAGGGCCATCATCTTCTTCATCTTTATATCCATCCAAACCGACTCTTGGGATGGCAGCCATGCTCCCATATTCCGGCGAGCGGAAACAGTGATCGCGGCGCTGCTTGCGACAAGGGTCAGACCAGTCAGGGCTTTCACCGAGGGGCGACGAGGGGTAAGCTGACCGACCGGTGGACGCCTCGTCCACCACCCAAGCACTCCTCTTGGCAACCACAGGATGTAACATGATCCGCAAAAATCCCTCCGGCCACCTGCCGGTCATCGATGAATCCGCCTATATCGACAAAACCGCCATCATCTGCGGCAAGGTGATCATCAAAGAGAATGTCTTCGTCGGCCCCTACGCGGTGATCCGCGCCGACGAGGTGGATGCCAACGGCGAGATGGAGCCCATCGTCATCGGCGCCAACTCCAACATTCAGGACGGGGTGGTGATCCACTCCAAATCCGGCGCCGCCGTCACCATCGGCGAATACACCTCCATCGCCCACCGCTCCATCGTCCACGGGCCGTGCGAAGTGGGGAACCGGGTCTTTATCGGTTTCAACAGCGTGCTGTTCAACTGCCATATCGGTGACGGCGCCGTGGTGCGTCACAACTCGGTGATCGATGGCTGCGATCTGCCGCCGGAGTTCTACGTCCCCTCCACCACCCGCATCAACCAGCAGAGCGATCTGACCCATATCCCGCGGGTTTCGGTAGATGCCGCCGAGTTCTCCGAGGACGTGGCCCACACCAATATCGATCTGGTCAAAGGGTACAAGGCGCTCTCCAACGAGTTCTGATCCCTTTCTTTATTACCAGAGAACAAAACGGGCGCCGAGGCGCCCGTTTTTTATCTGACTCTATATGAAGGCTAGATGGCCCTGACGCACGTGGCGGCATGAGCTTCATCCGCCAGATCCCACAGCGGATCACCAGTACTCAGATCGAGCAACGGCAGCTCACCATCGTCATTGGCAGTTGCATCACTGCTCCAGTAGCGGTTGTAGAGCGGCCACCCCTGCTGCTGAAGCAACTGATCCGTCGCGCCATCCTTGTTGTAGGCGGCAAACAGCACCTCCAGCTCGGCCCGGGTCGGCAGACGCCAGTCATCATGACCGTGTGCCACCAGCTGCTGGCAGTAATCCCGCGCCCGCGCCTGACCCATGGTCACATACTCCAGCGGGAAGGGATTGTAGTCACCATCACTGTCACTGCTCACACCGTCATAGGAGATGGACAGACGCTCCGCCTCGTCCCTGGTCAACTGGCAGACAAAGGCAAGCTTGCCCGCCACCAGCTCGGGTTGACGACAGCCCCGGGCAAAATCGGGCTGGGCATCCACCACCTGCACCGTCACGGTCAACGTGTGACGAGCCGTAGTCGCCACCAGTCGTGCCGTACCGACCGCCACACCGCGTAACTCGCCCTGCGGACTCACGGTGGCGAACTCCGGCTGTTCGCTGCGCCACTCAACAGGCCCATCGAGCGGGCCGCGAGAGCCATCGCTCAGTTGCCACTGCAGTTGCAGATTGAGTGAGCGCCCCACTTCCAGCTGAGGCTGGGCAGGCAGTACGGCCAAGCCGGTGATCACCGCTCCCACTGGAGCCGGGTCATCCGCCTCACTCACCCCCAGCTCAACAACAGTGGCCGGGGTGCGGCGCGGCTCGGCCGAAGCACTGCGCAAAAACTCGCCGATGGCATCGAGCTCGTCATTGCTGAGGCCAAGGGCATGCAGGTGATCGGAGGCTTTGGGGAAGAAGGGATCATATTGATCCGCACCGGTCGGGAAGCCGACCCCGCTGCTCCACTTGGTCACGCCAAAGTTGTACATGGCCACCACACCCTGCACCGAGCCGCCGATACGCTGGGCCAGGATCGGGAAGATGCCGTTGTGCATATAGGGGCCGGTAAAGGCGACGTCCCGCAAGCTGGGGGTCTTGAAGCGACCGATGTCCACCTTGTTGCGGGTCTGCAGGAAGCGCCCGCGATCTTCCAGCTTGCCACGACCGTAATAGGTGAGCCCCACACTCTCGAACCCGTGCTGACTCAGCAGCGGGCCGGAGTGGCAGTTCATGCAGCGCCCATCGGTGCGGTAGAGGTGCATCCCCCACAGCGCCTTGTCACTGAGTGCCTGACTATCCCCTTTGACGAAGCGCTCAAAATCGCTGTCTCGGCTGATGATGGTGCGCTCGAAGGTAGCGATCGCCTTGGCGATCCGCTCTAGCGTGATCCCCTGATCGCCAAAGGCGGTGGCAAAAGCAGCCTGATAGTCGGGGCTGGCCTGCAAGCGAGCCAGCAGCTCGTCATGACTCAGCGCCATTTCGATGGGGTTCTGGATCGGGTGAAGCGACTGCTCCTCCAGCGTGGCGACCCGCCCGTCCCAGAACTGGGTCGAGCTGAAGGCACTGTTGAGGATGGAAGGAGCGTTGCGATTGCCCTTCTGGCCCAGATGACCGACCGAGACGCTCAGGCCGTCGCTCCACCCCTTTTGCGGATCGTGGCAACTGGCACAGCTGATATCCCGCCCCTTGGAGAGCTGTTTGTCGAAAAAGAGCTGCTGACCCAGCACCACCTTGGCCCGGCTATAGGGGTTATCGGCCGGGAAGGGAACCGCCGGCAGCGGCCCCAGCTCCTGCCATTCCACCCCTTCATCCACCCGGGCGGCAGGCCATTGGGCCGATGAACCGCTGTATTGGGCGCGCAGGGCCGCCATGTCCGGCTTGCTGCTGTCGCGCACCACGGAGGGGCGCACTGGATAGGGTGCCAGCGCATACCAGAGCAGACTGCCCTCTCCCTCATCCAGCCAGGTTCGGGTCGCCAGTTGATAGAGACGGGGTTGACCCGCACCATCCTGCAGCCAGATCTGGGCGGGCAGGCCAACAGCAAAGGTATTGGGATAGCGCCATGCCGACTTGTCACTGCTCAGCAGCCGTTCGAACTCGGTGAGGGTCGGCAGGCGCCAGTCGCTGCGGTCACAAGCGGTCAGCCCCGCAACCAGTTGTGGCTGGCTGGCAATCTTCAACGCACTGGTGTCACTGCCATAAAGCCAGTACTGGCTGCCCTTGACCCCGCTGACTGGGCGCACATCGTGCAGGCACTGCCAGGGGCCACGCACCACCAGCAGCCCCTGCTCATCGAGACGCAGCAGATCTGCCGTCTCCGGCTCGTCCGGCTGGCTGGGATTGGCGGGATAGAGCTGGGTGCGGGCGGACTGGATCTGGGCGCTGTTGCTGCGCTGATACCAGCTGCGCGCCTGCTTGTCATCGCGCAGGACCAGCAGCATCTGCCAGCTGTCGGCATAGTCGAGCACGGCGCCCGGCTGGCGCAGGGCCAGCAGGAAGGCAGCGTAATCCTGAATAACAGCCTGTTGTTGCAGGCGGATCTCCTCTGCCCTGCCCCACTCGGCCTGATTGAGGGAACCATCCCCGCTCTGATCCGCCAGCAGGAAGAGCGCCGTCTCCTCCTCGTTCAATCCCAGCTGCGGCACGCTGTTGCGGCGCGCCAGCGTGATCCCGGCCGAGAGATCCGCCACCCGCACCGATACCGCGCGCAGCAGATAGCCCTCGTCGCTACCGAGCAGCTCCAGTGGCTGATCCAGTTGCAGACCTGCTGGCAAGTTGATGCTGGCAAGCTGGCCCGGTTCGATGGCCTGTTGCACGCGGATCCCGGTGGCGACCTGTCTCACCTCAAGCTGTGCTCCCGCCCCCAACCGATCGGCCACATTGACCTCAATGGTCAGAGGAACCCGGGTATGAGTTTCCGGCGGCACTGTTGGTGGCGTGATAGGCGGTTCGGTCGGCTTGACGACCGGCGGGGTCACCTCGGGTGAGGGGGTCACCGACGTATTGCTGTGATTGTCATTGCATGCGGTCAGAGCCAGCAGGCTGAGCAGTAAGAGGCTGGTTTTCATTCGATATGGTTGGGTGGTCAGACAAGTGAGCGATTATCCAACCAAATACCAATCATTATCAATTGCATTCAATTAATATGCTTTTTGACAACAACTTCTTATCAGCACGCCTTACCACCCGATGAGAGAGGGCAGCCTCTTTGGCTGCCCTCTCTTGCTTCAAACCCGCTTGTCGAAAGCCCGACAATCTTCAGGAGCACTTCTTCAGGCTGATATGCCAGTTGGCACCGGATTGCACCTGATGCTTGGCGGCGAAGCTGTCCATGTTCAACGCCACCGACACCTGCAGCAGGCTGTTGAGGTAGACCAGCGGCTGACCTTCCGGCACGTCACCGAAACTGCTGACGTAAGGGGCCTTGCCGTCATATTTGACCGCATCCCCTTCGCTGATCTTGATGCAAGCGTTATCCCCCTTGTTGATCCCCGCCTTGGTCAGCAGGGCATCGTCGATATTGGCCCAGACGTTACCGTACTGCACATCGAGGATCGGGATGGTGCCCTTGAGGGTGCCATCCTTCTCGGCTACCGCAGGCTGATAGGGGATCTTCACCACTTCGGCGGGCAGCAGCGGGCCGACCTGCTCATAGCTGATGGCGCCGGAGGCGAGCCGTGCGCCGGTATAGGCGTACACATCGCGGCCGTGGAAGGTGTAGGACTTCTCGGAGCCCTTGAGGCGGTTAAGCTTCTCATCGATCTGGCGCACCGCCTCGATGCCGAAGTGCTCGGCCACCAGGGTCAGGGTGCCGTTGTCAGGGGTGACGATGTAGTGACCGCTCTTAGTCTTGAGCACCACCGACTTGCGCTCGGTGCCGACACCCGGATCCACCACGCTGACAAACACTGTGCCCTTGGGCCAATACTGCAGGGTCTGGTAGAGGCGGTAGGAGGCTTCCCAAATGTTGTAAGCCGGGATCTCGTGGGTCAGGTCATAGAGCGGCAGGGTGCGATCCACCCCGAAGGCAACCCCCTTCATGGCCGACACGGCGCCATCTTTGAGGCCGAAATCGGTCTGGATCACCAGCGCTTCGTTGGCGGCGGCGATGCCGCTGGCCAGCATGAGAGCGAGCGCGATGGCGCGGGGAGCGGTGCGAATATCCATATCTGAACTCCTGAATCATCTGAGGATAACGAAACGGCAGTAGCCATTTAGACATCCAGACTGCCACCAATGAATTTTTTTGCAAGGGGTTTGCAACAAAGTGAGGGACGACTCGCAGAAAATGTGCTCGCCAAACGGCGACAGCGGGGGTATCAAAGGCAGAAACGGAAAACGTTTACAATACAGGAGCTCAGCAACATGACACAACCCGTACCAGAGATGATGACCCTGCTGCTGGAGATTGGTGAACAGAGCAGTCAGCTCTGGCTGAGCCAGCCCGGGGCGGCCCCGTCACATTACCCGCTAGCCTTTGGCACCCACGCCATCCAGCCCGGGCCGTTTCGCCACACGCCACCCACCCCGCTCGAACTGGAGCAGGCCATCATGGTGGTGGAAGATGAGCTGATGCGCATCGCCCCGCAGATCCCGCCCGGCTTGCAGCTGACCCTGCGCAGCCAGCCATCACTGGCCGAAGTGCTGGGGGACAACCAGCTCAACCGGGATCTGGTGGAGCAGGCCTTTGGCCAGCTGGCCGCCATGGCAGAAGGGGATCCCCTCGCCGCCAGCTTGCTGCCCCACGACGAGCACTTTGCCGCCGTGCTACTGATCGTCAGGGAGTGGCTGCACCATCTGGCCAGCGAGAGCGTGCTGATCGTGGAGTAGGGATAAATAAGTGGTGAGGGCTTCAGCTTCTGGCAAGGTTTGTCGGTGGATCCTGTCGGGATTTCCTTCGCGTATACTTTGCCCATATGGCGCTCACGCCCCTATCGGTACCGCACCCAGACTCCTATGACCTTATTTTCAGGTAAATTCCCAACCCTTCACTGGCCATCGGCGTCTGCTCGCCAGTTCATCGTCAAAGTGCTCGGACTGACCCTGCTCGCCCTCACCGGATTGGGCTGCGTCTTCTATTACACCTATCAGAGCCTGCGGCACGACATGGATCTCATCACCGCCAAGCAGAAGAACGTGTTCGACGTTTTCTACCAGCGGGCCAAGATCCTTGAGGTGGAGAACATCACCAGCTATCTCGCCTACCAGCGGTCGCTGGAGACCCCCACCCACCTCGTTCGCAACAAGCCGAACACCAACTACCTCTATGGCTATGACCTGAGAAGCAAATACCGCTTTGCCGATATTCCGCTGCAATACCCGGCCGCCAATCTCCTCAACGCCTTCCGCTATGCCCTCTCCTACCCGGAGGTGATCAACATCTACACCATCTGGAACGACTACCGGCTGATCGGCATGGTGGCCGACAACAATGTGCTGCCCGCCCGGCTGGCGCCGATCAAGGTGGATCTGATGACCCTGCCCGCCTGGTATCACTACTTCGGTTGCGCCAGCTTTACACCCGGCCGATCCTTCTGCAGCGCCGATGAGGCCTTTGTCTCCGATATCGATATCGACAGCTTCAGCATGCGCAAAACCATAGTGATGAGCTTCCCCTTCATCCATCAGTCGGGGCGCAGCGGCTACAAGTACGGGCTGCTCAGCATCGACATCGCCGTCGATGAGGCGTTTCGCGATGTGCTGCGTCCCTTCGACACCATCAACCCGACCCGCACCAACATCTCTTTTGAGGCCGCCGAGCCCTGCCATCGCTGGCACTTCTGTCTGAGCAAACCCTTTATGCGCACCAAGGCGGGGGAAGATCTCTATCTGAAGTGGTCCTACAGCTGGCTCGATTTCGTCAAGCTGACCCTGCACGGTGCCGCCTTCAAGATCTATCTCATCATCATTTTGCTGGTGATGGTGGCCTGGAAGCAGATCTACCAGCGGCTGCGCACCCTCGCCCACACCGACCACCTGACCCGGCTGCCGCGGCGAGACATTCTTAGCCAGAGGCTGCTGCACGAGCACGACTACCTGATGATCCTCGATATCGACAACTTCAAGTCGATCAACGACCGCTATGGTCACGCCATCGGCGATCTGGCACTGATAGCCTTCTCCCGTCATATCAAAGGCAGCATCCGCAAAGTCGATACCGCCATCCGCTGGGGCGGCGAGGAGTTTGTCTTGTTGTGCAAGGGGATGGAGGATGACGAGATGATGATCCACTCCGCTGGCCGCCTGCTGGATCGGCCATTGTTGATCCCCGAGCTGCCCACCCCCATCACCTTCTCCGCCGGGGTGATCCGCATTCGCGACTACCTCACCGTCACCGAGGCGGTGCATCTGGCCGACGAGCTGCTCTACCACGTCAAACAGCACGGCAAGCACAACATCGCCTGCTACGAGGGCACAACGATCCGGCTGATCCGCCCGTTGCCAGACGACGCAGCGTCATAGCCGCCTTCTGCCGATCCCCCCGTATCTGTTACCATCGCGGCCACGATGATTGTGTCGCTGTGGCCGCTGGCCGCGATAACCCCCTACTGGTGCCTTCTATGTCTATTGCCTCCTTTGCCGAACTGGCCCTCTCCCCCCGTCTGCAGCAGACCCTGAGCGAGCTGGGCTATGCTGCGCCCACCCCCATTCAGGCCCGCGCCATCCCCACCATTCTGGCGGGGCAGGATCTGATGGCGGGGGCCCAGACCGGCACCGGCAAAACCGCCGCCTTTGTGCTGCCGCTACTGGAGCAACTGATGCAACACCCGGCGAGCGATGCCGCCCGCCCGATCCGTGCGCTGGTGCTGGTGCCGACCCGCGAGCTGGCGGTGCAGGTCGCCGACAGTGTGGCGCGCTACGGTCAGGGCACCGGTCTCACCAGCACGCAGGTGTACGGAGGGGTGAGTATCGCGGCGCAGGTCGACGCGCTTCAAGCCGGGGTGGATCTGCTGATCGCCACCCCGGGCCGGCTGCTCGACCATCTGCGTCAGGGGGCATTGAGCCTGGATAGCCTGCGCCATCTGGTGTTTGACGAGGCGGATCGCATGCTCGACATGGGCTTTATGGACGAGATCAAGGCGCTGCTCAAACAGATCCCGGCGGATCGCCAGACCCTGCTCTTCTCCGCCACCTGCGACGACAACCTGTTTGCCCTCTGCAAGGTGTTGCTGCGCGACCCCGAGCTGATTGAAGTGGCACCACGCAACACCACGGCGGCCGAGGTAGAGCAGCGGGTCTACACGGTGGACAGCGATCGCAAGCTGGCGCTGGTCGAACACATGCTGAAAGTGAAAGGGTGGGCACCGGCGCTGATCTTCAGCCGCACCCGCCAAGGGGCTGACAAGCTGGCCCAGCAGCTCGGCAAGGCGGGCATCAATTCGCTGGCCTTCCATGGCGATCTGTCGCAAAGCGCGCGGGAGAAGGTGCTGCTGGAGTTTCGCGCCGGCACCCTGCAGGCGCTGGTCGCCACCGACGTGGCGGCCCGCGGCCTCGATATCACGGAGCTCAACTATGTGATTAACCTTGAGTTCCCGTTTGTGGCAGAGGATTACGTCCACCGTATCGGTCGCACCGGCCGCGCCGGCAACAAAGGGCTCGCCATTACCCTGTTCAGCCCGGAAGATGCGCCGCTGCTGGAGAAGGTGGAAGCGGTACTC
The DNA here is from genome assembly GCF_003061465.1 of Aeromonas sp. HMWF017. Classification (NCBI taxonomy): domain Bacteria; kingdom Pseudomonadati; phylum Pseudomonadota; class Gammaproteobacteria; order Aeromonadales; family Aeromonadaceae; genus Aeromonas; species Aeromonas sp. HMWF017. Next base: position 3,653 of record NZ_QAJD01000015.1, on the reverse strand, counting down.
GACACTCGTTTGCCCCAGCAGTGGTTCCCGGGCTTTGAGCCGGATCTCACCCGCTTCGAGCCCGAGCCGCGCCGCAACAGCAAGGCGGCCCAGAAGCAGCGTGCCAGAAAGCAGGCCCTCGCTGGCAACAAGGGTGGCAAGGGCAGGCGTTAAGCCGGTCCTTCGCCGCCAATAAAAAAACGCCCGCACGGGCGTTTTTTGTTATCTGACAGGAGCCTGCTCTTGGCGAGTAGCACCCTAGCGGGTCGCCAGCACCAGTGGCAGGGATCGCAAGATCTGCCGCTCCGCCAGGGTCGAGAGGATAAACATCACCATATAGCCGAGGCCCAGCGCCACGATAATCGCCACCACGTTGGCGGTGAATTCGGCCACCAGATAGTAGGCGGCGACCAGCGCCACTATGCCCGCCAACCGGATCAGCAGGCTCTGGGTAAAGTGGCCGTGAGCCTTGATATAGGCGAGCTGATAGCCGTTGAGCATCATAAAGATAAAGAAGATGGAGAAGTGGAACAGCACAGGCACCGCCCCCACGTAGTCGGCGGGGAAGAACAGCAACACCAGCGGCTTGCCCGCCAGCAGCATCAAGCCAAAGAAGGCCAGACTGACGATGGCGGAGAGGCGGAAGATCCAGCGCCGGATCATCCTGATCTGGCGGTGATCGCCATTGCGCAGATTGACCGCCAGCTCCGGCAGCACAAAGCGGTAGATGGGGAAGACAAACAAGGTGGTCATATAGGTGAAGATGGGGCGCACCACCACCTGAAAATCCCCCAGTTCATCGATGCTGAAGTGGCGGATGGTGAGCAACACAGTGATGTAGATCATCAGGATACTGGCCCCCGCCTCCAGCGAGGCGGTAAAGCTCTTCTTCACATAGCTCACCATCTCGGGGCCGAGCGCCACCTTGGCCAGCGGCTTGGTGGCGATGGCCCGGCGGCGCGAAATATACATATAACCGGCGATGGCGAGCGACGAGAAGGTCAGCCCATAAAAGAGCGAAGGGAGCGCATCCATCCCCAGCCCAAAGTAGCAGGCCATAAACAGCAGACCATTGGCCAGCGGCTCCAGCCAGGTGACCCGGTTGGAGAGTTCATACATCCGGTACATGGCCACCAGATTGGTGAAGTAGACCTTGAGCCCCAGCCCGAAGATGACCCCCACCAGTTGCAGATACTCCACCCGGATATGGAGCCCGTGTTTGATATAGGGGATCACCGCCCCCCAGGTGAGCAGCACGATGCCGATGAGGAAGTAGCGGAAGATATTGATGATGTCCCGATCGTTTTTGGTCTGGGAGTAGCTCACCACCATGGAGGAGCGAAAACCTGTCATCAGGATAAAAGAGAGGGAGATCAAGTCCACCACGCTGTTGAACAGCGCCAGCTCCCCCTTGGCGACCCACTGCGCCAGCCACACCTTGAAGGCGAAGCCAATAACGATGCTGACCAACGAGGCCCACATCCCGGTGATAAAGGCCTGCTTGAGGCGCGCGAGAGAGGCGTATTGCATAACGAAAATGGATAACTTTCAGGGAAAAGAGAGAGGGCCATCTTATGAAAGCCTCCCTCCCTTGAACAGCGTTAATGCCACGCACTCACAGCCACCAAAAAAACCGCAAACGCAAAAGGCCCGCTTATTTCCTGAAAGCGGGCGTTTTGTGGTGTGCCGTTATGGCCGCTGATTGCAGCAATGGCAAGGCTTGCCAGCAGTTTGTCGCGCAGCGCTTATGACTGCGGCGCCGCCTTGATCAGCTCCTCGTAGTGATCAATCAGCTCCGGGCCGTGCAGCGGTGAGTCGTGACCGCCGATCACCGTCTTGATTGGCAGCTTCATCGCCTTGAGCCGCTCGATGGTCTGCGGATAGGCCTTTACATCGGCAAAGCTCAGGTTGCCCAGCTTCTCCTTGAGGATGCAGTTGCCATAGAGCACCTGCTCATCGGGGAAGTAGACAAAGATGCCATCCGGTGTATGGGCCGGGCCTGCGTAGAAGGCGCGCACCTTGCCCTCTTGCAGAGTGAAGTCGCCATCGTGCACTACATTCGGCAGCACCAGCGGCAGATCCGGATACTCCGGCAGCCCCTTGCGGGTAAAGGCGACAATCTCGGCCCAATCGCTCTTCATCAGATCCCGGGTCTGGCGCGTCGCCACCACCTTGGCCCCGATGGACTTCCAGTAGGCGTTACCCCCTGCCCGGTCGGTGTGGTAGTTGGTGTTGATCACCTCCAGCACCGGCTTGCTGCTGACCCGTTTGATCAGCTTGTGCAGCTCGCGGGCAGTATCCGGCGTCCAGGTCGCCCCCACCACCGTCACCCCCTTGGCCCCGAAATAGACCATGGAGTTTTCCTGTATGTAGTAGTTATCTTCCACCACATAGACCGGGCCACTCACCTGCTTGAGCTCGATCCCCGCCGCCCGCACGCTGCCACCCCAGAAACTCGCCATCAGCACCACGGCACCGGCCAACCCGCACTTCATCCAACCTTTCATCATCTTGCTCCCTCGAACCAACCGCCCCCTCGCCACCCCTGTGGCAAGCCGGGCCTTTTAAGCAGTGAGCAGAAGATACGGGGGATTTGTGAGGGGAAAATGAGGTTGTGTGAAGAGAAGGTGAAGTCAGGGGGAAGTCAGGGGAAAGTCCGGAAAAATCAGCAGCGACCTCCTGTTCGCGATCGTCCGAATACGATTCGCTATTCGAACCTACTGCCTTGGGCATCAACAACTTCTCAGCAACCACCCAAGTGTTACAGCGATTAGAGGCAAAAGATAATTGTGTGAAGAGCATCATAAAAAGGCCCAAACTCAGTCTTTCTTATTGACTATTAAGACATGAGGTATAACTTTGCACCTACTCTTTATACAAATATTCTGAGCACTTATGACCCCAGAACTTCAAAGCAGGCTAGTATTCATTGACACATCAGCATTTGAAAATAAGAATTTTCAATTCAGCTCTCATAAACTAGATCAATTATGTGGCTATTTAGAAGAAAGAAAATTACATTTACTAACAACAGAAATAACAATCCTAGAAGTAAAAAAGCATCTAAATGAGAAAGAAAAAAAAGCAGTTAGTACCATTAAAAAAGCTCAAAAAGATGCCATGATCCTCAGAAATACTCCAAATCTTGATTGTCATGGTATATTTTCAGACTTAAAAGAAGAAGACATCAGCAACATTTTAATAGGCGCATTTGATAAATTTTTAGAGGTTAGCAAGGCAGAGACAGTCCCAATAAATATTGTTGACACATCAATTGTTTTTGAAAATTATTTCAATGGGTTGCCACCATTCAGCGGGGGAAATAAAAAGAATGAATTCCCCGATGCCTTTGTTTTAGAGGCTGTACGTAAAATAAGCGAGGAAAGAAAGTATCTTCTCTATGTAATCAGTTGCGATGGTGATATGAAAGCGTATGCAGAGCAACATGATAATATCGTTCATCTCAATACTGTTGATGAGTTAATTAACCTAGTTATAAGAAATGAAGCTGAACTAAGTGAACCAGTGTCTTTTGCTGATAAGGTTTTCACCAGACTCGAACTAGAAATTATAAAAATGCTTCATTACAAGCTTTCAGATATGGAGTTTTATCCAGAAAGTAGTGACTACTTAGATGCTGATATTGATAGCATAGTTGTCAACCAAGTTAATAT
>NZ_QAJD01000134.1:0-6377 GCF_003061465.1 Aeromonas sp. HMWF017 | reverse complement strand
GAAGTCACTGCCCGAGCTGCCGGTGTCCTGGGTGATGCCGGTGATGGCCACGGTGTTGCCGTCGCCATCCTGGTCAATCTTGGTGTCCACACTCCCTGAATCAGTCGCACTACCTGTATTCCCCGCAGGATCGGTCACTGTGGCGGTGACTGTATAAGAGCCTTCGGCCAAGGGTGTAACCACATCCACGGTGAAGGTGCCAGTGGGTGTGACGATCGCGGTCAGGGTTTGTTGATTACCGTTTGCATCGGTGACCAGCAAGGTTACGGTGCTGCCAGCGGGAGCATCCGTGGTTCCGGTCAGGGTCGGTGTGGTGTCATTGGTGTTATCTGGCGCAACGACGGAAATGGTGGGCGGGGTCAGGTCAAATACTTCATCTTCGCCAGCAGCACCAAGCGGTAGTTCACCATTAGCGTTGTAGGTGGTATCGAAGGTAGCTTCGGCAATGGTTGCGGAACCGGTACGGTCTATGGTGACAAAACCGCCGTTGCCACTGGCACCGGCGACACCACCAATACCGCCACCACCAGCGGCAGGTGCACCGCCTGCGGCAGAGGCTTCAAAGGCCTGAGTCGGGTCAGCCCCACCCAAGATCGCCTGTTGGAGGGCATTGATATCATCAGGAGTGCCAGCGGCACCATTTTGAGCCAGCTGGGGAGCATCCCCCTCTTCGGCAGGTTCACTCTGCTCGCTGGCCGGTTGCACATTGAACGACTGTCCGCCGCCCATGAAACTGGCGCCATCCGGCGACATGATCACCGCCCCTTTCGGCAGCACATCACCTTCAGCCAACAGCTTCCGGCTGCCATCTGCGGCCACCAGATAAATTTGTCCTTTGAGTTGGGTTACGGTTACGCCCTGTTCCAAGGTAACGGCATTGGTAATCATGTTCTCTCCTGAATCCTGATTTGAATGCAATAAGCCACAGCCTACTTTGCAGACTGAGGGGGAAAATAACCAGCTCGAAAATTCGAAAGGATAGACCGATTTGAGGCTGAACTGTTCAGCCAGACAGAAGTGTGTAAAACGAGGTTACGAGAATGGCAAAAACCAAAATTATCAATAAATTACAGAATGATGACGGGAGCATGACAAGGCATGCTCCCGTCAGGATTAACCCTAGGCTCCCGCCCAGAGGATGATAGCCAGCAGCTGTGGCGAGATGATCCGCAGGAACATCACCAGCGGGTAGACAGTGGCGTATGAGAGCGCACTGGCGCCACTGGTCGGGTGCATGGCGTTGGCAAAGGCCAGCGCGGGAGGATCAGTCATAGAGCCGGCCAGCAAACCACACAGGGTGAGGTAGTTCATCTTGCCGTAGAGGCGCGCCAGCACACCGACCACCAGCAGCGGGATCAGGGTGATCGCCATGCCGTAGAGCATCCAGGCTGGGCCATCACCGTTGATCAGGGTATCAACGAAACCGGCACCGGACTTGAATCCGACCACCGCCAGAAACAGCACGATGCCGATCTCCCGCAGCGCCAGGTTGGCGCTGGGGGGCATAAACCAGTAGAGCTTGCCGATGCTGCCAATCCGCGACAGGATCAGCGCCACCACCAGCGGCCCACCCGCCAGACCCAATTTGAGAGCGGCCGGGAAACCGGGCAGGTAGAAGGGGATGGAACCGAGCAATACGCCAAGGCCAATCCCGATAAATACCGGCAACATCTGCACCTGCTGCAGTTTTTGCTGCACGTTGCCGACCACATTGGTGACAGCTTCGATGGCATCGAGGCGCCCCACCAGGTTGAGAATATCGCCAAACTGCAGGCTGGTCTGACTGGTCGGCACCAGTTCGATACCAGCTCGGTTGAGGCGCGAGATCACCACGTCATAGCGTTGTTTGATATCCAGATCGCGGATCTTCTTGCCAAGAACCTGCTCGTTGGTCACCACCACCCGCTCGACGCGCAGGTCGGTACCACGAGTCGAGAGCGAGGTCTCCACCTCCTCCCCCAACACCAGCAACACCTTGTGCAGCGCATGGCGCTCACCGACCAAGTGCAGCAAGTCACCCAGTTCGATACGGGATTCCGGCCGTGGCACCATCAGCTCGTCGCCCCGTTTGAGCCGTGAACAGATGACATCAGACTCGTCGAGACTCGGGATCTCGCTCAGCATAAGGCCGTGCATGTTGGGGTTGCGCACCGCGATGTTGATGGTCTGCAAGCTCTCCTTGGTTTTACCGGTTTGTAGCTCGAACTGGGCGGCTTCATCGTCGATCTTGATGCGAAAGAATACCCGAACCAGCCACATGGTGAGCAAAATGCCGCAGATGCCAAACGGATAGGCAACCGCATAGCCCATCCCCATCAGGCCAGTCGAACCGGGCGCGGCCCCCAGCTCGGCCAGGATCTGCTGGCCCGCACCGAGGGATGGCGTATTGGTGACGGCACCGGAGAAGACCCCCAGAATGACCGGCAACGGCACATCGAAAAATTGATGCAAGCCAGCAGCCACCACGCAGCCAAGGATGACCAGCAAAGCGGCAAAGGCGTTGAGTTTGAGACCCGAACTGCGCAATGACGAGAAGAAACCCGGCCCGACCTGGATGCCGATGGTATAGACGAACAGGATCAGGCCAAATTCTTGAATAAAGTGAAGCGTTTGTGCATCCAGCGCGAGATCGGAGGCGCCTGCAAAGTGACCCACTATGATGCCGCCGAACAGCACCCCCCCTATTCCCAAGCCAACGCCATAGACTCGCCAGTTCCCCAGCCAGAGTCCTAGCACTGCCACCAGCGACAACATGCTGATGGAAAGCGCGATTTCACTCATTTCGTGCATCCTTTGCGAATTGAACTGGCCCTAGCTTGTCAGCAAACGCTGATGCCAACTGTGTGATACCGCACGAATTTATCCTTTTACGCGCTAAAAATACCAATTAAGGGCTAGTTGCAAGAAGTTAAGCGACGTAGCCGTAAATGGCCATAAAGTGACAAACGCTGCCACCCAGCACAAAGAGATGCCAGATGGCGTGGTTATAGGGGATCTGCTTTGCCACATAGAAGATGACCCCGAGGCTGTAGATAAGGCCGCCAAGCCCGAGCAGCAGCAGCCCCTCACCGGCCAGATGGATATAGAGCTGGTAGATGACCACCAGCGACAGCCAACCCAGCATCAGGTAGGTAAAGAGCGACAACTTCTTGAAGCGGTTGATAAACACCAGCTTGAACACCACGCCAGCCAGCGCCAGGGCCCAGATCACCACCATCAACCCTTTCGCCAGCGGCGTGTCGAGCGCCACCAGCAGAAAGGGGGTATAGGTGCCGGCAATCAGCAGATAGATGGCGCAGTGATCAAACACCTTGCACCAGCGTCTGGCCCGCCCTTCCGCCATGCTGTGGTAGAGGGTCGAGGCGAGATAGAGCAGCACCAGACTGCCGCCATAAAGGCTGTAACTCACCAGCGCCTGCGTGCCCTGCCCCCATCCCTTGATGAGCAACAACACCAGCCCGACAATCCCCAGCAACAATCCCGCACCGTGACTCAGCCGGTTTGCCAGCTCCTCCCGGGGGGAGTAATCCATCACACCACTCATAACATCGACTCCACAATAACTGTGGCTCACTCTACCCAGCGCCATTTCGGAGTACAAGTGTTCGCTTAAAAAATGGGGTGGCTGTCACCCGCCCCCCTTTGGTGTATGCTCTGCCGCCGATGCCCGAGACAAGCGGCATAGACACCAACACCGGTGACCTGGTCTGGAGAACCTGATGAAGTTGACTGAGCTGTTTGCACAAGCGGATCCCGCCTTTGGCGAGGCGATGAACACCTTGCTGGAGAGCTTCCACCACTCCGACGACAGTCAGGCCCCCTATCAGCGCGACCTGTTCACCCATCAGCTCGACCAGTCCAGCATGCCCGCCAGCGGCTGCTCGACCGAAGCCTATCTCGCCCGACTGGCCACTCTGGTACCCGGCGCCTCGCACCTCACTTCGCCACGCTACATGGGCCATATGACGGCGCCACTGCCGGCCTATACCGCCGAGCTGTCGCGCCTGCTGGTAATGCTGAACCAAAATCCGATGAAGATGGAGTCCTCCCGCCTGCTCAGCTTTCTGGAGCGGGAGGTGCTGGCCAAGCTGCACCGCCTCATCTACGGCATGGACGATGCCTTCTACGGCGAGCAGATGCATGCCAAGGATGCCGCCCTCGGCGTCATGACCAGTGGCGGTACCATCGCCAACGTCACAGCCCTCTGGCTGGCCCGCAACCGCGCCTGCGGCGACAACCTGTTCGCGCTCTATGAGCAGGGCTATCGCGGTGCCGTCATTCTGGGCTCACGCCTGATGCACTACTCCTTCGACAAGGGGATGGATCTGCTGGGATTGGGCGCCCGCAGCGTCTGGCGCCTTGAGACTGACGAGCAGAACCAGCTCAGTCTGGCTGCGCTGGAGCAGGCACTGATCCAGTGCAAGGAACAGAAACTCAAGGTGCTGGCGCTGGTCGGCGTGGCGGGCAGTACTGACTTTGGCTCCATCGATCCGTTACCAGAACTGGCGGCCATCGCCGAGCGCGAGCAGATCCACTTCCACGTGGATGCCGCCTGGGGCGGCCCGACCCTCTTCTCCCCCCGCTATCAAGGCCTGCTGACCGGCATTGAGCAGGCCGACACCGTCACACTGGATGGCCACAAACAGCTGCTGGTGCCACTCGGTACCGGCATGCTGCTCTGCCGCCAGCCCGACCTGATGATGGCGGTCAAGCGAGAGGCGCCCTACGCCATTCGTGCCACCTCGTTCGATCAGGGTCGCTTTACGCTGGAGGGCACCCGCCCGGCCAATGCCCTCTATCTGGATGCCGCTTTCCAACTCTTCGGCCAGCAAGGCTACGCCGAGCTTATCGAAGCCAACTACGACCGCGCCCGGCTGATGGCAGATCTCATCGAAAGTGACTCCGCCTTCGAGCTGATGTCGGCACCGGTGATGAACCTGCTCTCCTACCGCTGCATTCCACCCCACCTGCAGGGCAAGGTGCTGGATGAAGCGGCCAATGCACAGATCAACGACTTCAACGTGGCACTGCAAAAAGCCCAGCGGGCCGAGGGGCACAGCTTTGTCTCCCGCACCCAGCGGGCGGTGGTACGCTACGGCGCCCAACCGCTCACCCTGCTGCGCGCCGTGCTGCTCAACCCTCTGATTGAAGAGCGCCATATCCGCGACCTGCTGGCCGACCAGCAGCGACTGGGGATCTCGATTGCACGCCAACTGTTTGGCGACGGCGCGGAACCGGCGTAAAAATGAGCGGTCTTATTCATTTGCCGTTGTCCACCGTGCAGGTAGACTGGGCGAAATTTGCAGGCCATCTTTGAGGACTAGGCGCCAGACATGAAGCAATTTATTGAATTTATTCCACTTATCGTTTTCTTCGCGGTCTACAAGTTCTACGACATCTACATGGCTACCGGCGCACTGGTGGTGGTCACCGGTCTGCAGCTCGCCTATAGCTGGATCCGCTATCGCAAAGTCGAGAAGATGCAGCTCTTTACCTTCCTGCTGGTCGGCTTCTTTGGCGGTCTCACGGTTTTCTTCCACGATGACACCTTCATCAAGTGGAAAGTGACTGTCATCAACGTACTGTTCGCACTGGGTCTGCTCATCAGCCGCTACGGCTTTGGCAAAAACCTGATCAAGCAGATGCTGGCCAAGGAGCTGCAGGCACCCGACGCCATCTGGGATCGGGTCAACCTCGGCTGGGCCGGTTTCTTTGCCGTCTGCGGCCTGCTCAATCTCTATGTGGCCTTCAACCTGCCGCAAGAGATGTGGGTCAACTTCAAGGTGTTCGGCCTGCTCGGCATGACCCTGATCTTCACCCTGCTCAGCGGTGTCTACCTCTACCGCCACATTCCGGCTGATCAAAAAGAACAGCTGAAAAAATAACCCTCATAAGAAAAGGATTGTCTCATGTGGTATCTCATCTACTCCGAAGATGTTCAGGGCAGCCTGCCGCTGCGCAAGCAGGTTCGCCCCGCCCATCTGGCTCGCCTGCAAGCCCTGCAGGATGAGGGGCGGCTGCTGACTGCCGGCCCCAACCCGGCCATCGATGCCGAGGATCCGGCCGATGCCGGCTTTACCGGCAGCACTGTCATCGCCGAGTTTGCCTCACAAGCGGACGCCCAGGCCTGGGCCGATACCGATCCCTATGTGGCAGCTGGCGTCTATGCCAAAGTGACCATCAAGCCGTTCAAGAAGGTCTTCTGACCCGAAGCGAATAGCGAAATAAAAAAGGCCGGACTGGAAGTTCACTCCAGTCCGGCCTTTTTGCATCCCGGTATCAGCCTCACGCCCTGGCGACAAACCAGGGATTAAGGATGTCGGGCTTGTTGTAACGCAGCGGCGAGCCATCGAGTTGGGTGACGCTGCCCCCCGCCC
>NZ_QAJD01000133.1:0-10643 GCF_003061465.1 Aeromonas sp. HMWF017 | reverse complement strand
ATATGCATCTGTGCATATAATGAATCGAATAGAGATGAGCAATAAGCTGCAAAGCTTTTATCACCGCTAAAAAATCTGTTGAGATATTCTGGCGAGTATATAATTACTTTCATCACCTTACATATCATCTCTATATACTCTAGCCATATATTGTAATACGCTTCATTACCTCCTCCATAAGAGCTAGAAAAATGTTTAAGTTCAAACAGTTCATCTATTCTATGGAAGAGATTCTCAATGTCCGATATAATTACAAATGCAACATCAGGCGAAATATTTGCAATTAAACTCGTAGGACTATCTCTATCATCTTTAATTTTATTTAGAGTTTTTATCGCTAGTGACATTAGAGATAATGTGTATCTTGCCTTACCGTATAGATACATAAAATTAACCTTTTCTTGAAACAGGGCGCATTAGCGCCCTGTTTGTCTTTTTCTAAATATTCTGTGTTCTATCATGACGCCGATGATCTCGATGTGCTGTCGGTCGGAGTGCATGGATGGGTAATCGTCGTTGAGGGGGACAAGCTCAAACACCTCTTGTCCGTGCTCATCGATGCCGCGGGGTCGGTACTTCTTAAAAGTTGCCCCTTCGCTACCGTTCTTGGCAACGACATAATCGCCAGGGCGAGGTGACTCATCAGGGTCAACGATGACCAAGTCTCCTTCATTAAAGATCGGAGTCATGGAATTGCCGCGCAGCCAGAGACCGAAGCCGCGAGGGCCAATATCGATACTGGCAGACACATACTCGACATTTCCATCGAAGGTCGTGGCCTGCTCGCACATCTCGCGCCAGTTGCCCGCTTGCACATAGCTTAGTATCGGGATCCGTTTCCCCGGCATTATCACCGCCGGTTCGACGTTGTGGTATCCAGGGATCGGCTCACTTGTAGGCAACTCAGAGCCAACACTTCCACCACCCAAAAGCCAGTCGACCGTTACCCCCAGCGCTGCCGCTAAGTCATTGAGATAGCGGCCTTTCGGCTGGTTCAAACCAGACTCCCACTTTCCGACCGAAACGTCACTCACACCAATAGCTTTGGCAAGCGCCGTCTTCGAAAGATTAAGAGCCGTTCGTCTACTGAAAATGCGATCACTAATTGTCATCGCTCTAGCTTAACCTCGGCAATCCGAACAAAAGGTTGATCCTTTACCGAAGTTAAGTTAGCCTCACAGTCATCCTAACTTAAGGTCGAAAAGGGCGGTTATGAAGAAAGAGGACGCAATCAACTACTTCGGGAGCGCAGCAGAGCTAGCCAGATCTTTGAACATCTCAGAGCCGGCTGTATCTCGCTGGGGAGACACAATCCCCAAAGGCCGCGCCTACCAAATCGAAGTGCTGACCGGCGGCAAGCTGAAAGCCGATCAGCACCACACCGCGCAAGGTCGCGCGTAACTGAACTCGCAGGAGGCAACCATCCATGATTATCGCCCCCATCCATATCGATACCCCGGTTTGCACGGTCGAGAGCTTCTCCGAGCGTACCGGCTTGACCCAACGCACGGTGGAGAACTACGTGCGGGCCGGTCGCATTCCCATCATGCCCAAGCAGGGCCGTGCTGAAAAAGTGCTGATCAACCTGGTGCTCTACACCCAGCAGGCAATGAATCAGCCGGGTCTGGAACCCATCTCGAAACCTGTGCGCACACCAAGAGTGTCGCGCAAGCTGCGGGATGAAGACCATGTTTGAACAAACTTGCAGCAAACATCCGCACTGGATCAGTGCCTGCCAGCGCTTTGCGGCGAACCACAACGTGGCAGAACTCGCCAACAAGGCAGGCATTAACCCGCAGACCCTGCGCAACAAGTTAAACCCCGACCAGCCCCACGAGCTGACCGTAGTCGAGCTGATTGCACTCACCCAGGCAAGTGAGGGCGATGAAACCCTGTTCGATGGCGCCCTGTTCTGCTGTCGCCTGACGGCCATTGCTATCCCCGAGCGGGAGAAGGGCCCGAGCCTGACCCATCAGGTGATTGACACCACGGCCAAGGTGGCAGGACTCGGCGCGCAGGCGCTGACAGTGGTGGAGAGCGGCCGCGTCACCAAGGGGCAGCGCAATGCACTGGTCGGTGCCGCAACGGCAGCCATGGGCAACCTTGCCCTGCTGATCACCGAGATCGAGCACAAATACCAAGCCATTCCCTCTCTGTCTTGTGCGCTGGATATGGCGCGCATGGCGGCCGGAGCTTAGGAGAACCCATGAGACTGATTTGCCCCCACTGTGGTGCCCGCGCCAGCACTCGCACATCCATCCGGATGAGCCCGCTTTGCGGCATCGCCACTTACCAATGCAGCAATGTGGATTGCGGCCACACCTTCAAGGCGGGGTTCGAAATCATCGCAACCATCAGCCCCAGTGCCATGCCCAATCCGGCCATTGTGCTGCCCATTGTCCCGCGCAGGGTGAAAGAGGTGGCCCAGTGATCCCCTCACTGGCCGCCAGATTCTGCGCCCAGGTGAAGGAGAAACCAGCATGCAACACACCCAACCAGAGCCCCGCAACATCGCCGGTCTGACCGCCGAGGAGCAGGTGTTGATGAATACCGCAGGCATAGCGCTGTTGCGGGAGCACCTAAACAAAGCGGGTTCAAACCTCGACGGTGATTGGCTCAATGCGCCCAAGACCAAGCGCGTTGCCATTTGCGCCATCGCCCGCCAGCCATGGGATTCGCTGATGATGGCGACCCTCTCTGCTCTGCCCTATCAGCAGCGTGAGGCGATCCGCCTTGCGGTGATTGCGCTGGATTATCAGTCGCTGTTTCACAGCGGGTGTGATCCGAAGGTGTGGCACCCGTCGGTGAAGGTGATGCCGGCTGAACTGGCCGAGCGGAAGAAGAGAGAACAGGCCAAACGCCAGCAACTGGATCATGCGGTGCATGTCGCTGGTCAGATTGGCCAAGAAGGCCCGAGACCCATCGGGCACTAAAAAGCCCGCTTAACGGAGCTGCAACTCCAAGCGGGCCTTTATCAACAACGTATGAGGAAGTCGACATGGCAACTTTAGCGATCCCCTGCGCACTGCGCAACCTTCGCATCCAGCAACGCAAGCTGACGGGCCGGTATGGCGCCCGTCTGAGCCAACACCCGGACGGTGTGGCGCTGCTCGAGCGTTCCACCGCACTGGCTTGGGCTTCTCTGTTCAGCCGCATCACCCCCTGCACACCTCAACAAGGAGCCTGACCATGACCGCACAACCGACCCAGATCAATCTGCTCAACCACCATGCCGCCAAGCGCCTGCGCCAGTTGCGGGAACAGTTGAAGCTGAGCCGCCCCAAGTTTGCCGCGCTGCTGGATATCCCCCCTACCACGCTCAAGAACTACGAGCTGGGCTATCGCGAAATTGGCGGTGGCCTGTTCCTGCTGATCGCCAACCACCCGGAGCTGAAACGGCACATCGACTGGCTGCTTACCGGCATCGGCACACCGGAGGTGCAGGCATGAGCAAAATCTTCCACCCCATATCCGAGCAAGAAGCGCTGGCAGAGTTGCCGCGCCTTCAGCAGCGGCTGACCGCCAAAGCTCGCCCTGCCTCTTTTGCTTATCGAAGATCAGAGGGCAAATCCCTGTTACTCCAGGCGCAGCAGTCCTTGCGCTGGCACCAACTGTTTCACCACCTAAACCGGAGGGCCCGCTCATGAGTGACGCCATCAAGATTGCCAGCCAGGCGCCCAAGGTGATCGAAGGTCTGCTGGCCGAGATGTTTGCCGCACGCGCCGAGGATAACCGCATCGCCCTGGGCGCACTCTACTCGGGGGATGAATACATCCAGGTGCAACTGGTGGTGACCAGCAAGCCTGCGGATCTGCTCGATGACGATTTGGTGATGGAGGATGAGGCATGAGTACCACGCTGTTCACCCTGGCCAGCCTGAAAGAGTGGCTAGCCCAGAACGAATCGAAACTGCTGCCGACCGCCCCGCTCTGCTGTGGTGGTGAACTCGGTATCTCGATCCGCATCGAGGCGGGCCATATCGCCATCGATGAGCCGGACTTTCAGGCAATAGATGAGGCATGCGATGAGCAACTTCGAACTGTTTGAGCTGGACGCCCAACAAGAGCTGAGCGAAGCCGGCCCTGCTCATATGCAGCCCACCACACCGGTCAGCCAGCTGACCACCCACTGGTTTGCCGCCCGCGCCGAGTTTATCGCTGCGGGCAGCGATTCCAGAGGCAACCGGGATCAGGTGGCAGAGCTGCTGGCGCTGGGCGCAATACGCACCGTCTACTGGTTGGCCGCCGCCAATGTGGAGTTGGCGCTGGCCCAGGAAATTGCCGAGTGGTGGGCCGAGTGCGCACCACTGCATGGCCAGGGGGATACCATCAAATGAGCCATGGACTGCAATGGGAGCTCACACTCCTGCAAGATCGCTGGCAAGCCACCTACCGGGAAGACGCGGCACGGCTGCGCCTTTATCAGCGGGAGCTGGCCCATGCGCGTCGGCTACCTGCCCGCCCCCACGCCAGCATCAAGCAGTTGCTGCGCCAGTGTGCGGCCGCTCGCCGATTAAAAGAGCATGCCCAAATGAGCGTTCGTGGCTGCCAATCCCACATCAAACAGCTATCCGGTTATCTCTCTGCATGACCAGCAAGACCAAACGCCTGCCGCTGTCGAAAAGAACACTGCGGCATCGCATCGATACCCTTTGCAACTCTCTGCCCGGCGTCAACTTTGACGCCGCATTTGCTGGTGACCGCGGCCAGTACGATCTGATCTGGGCCATGCAACTGCTCGATGGACTCTCCACCGAGTTGACCAAGAACCTGTTCAAGCAGTACATCCGCCGCCGCAAAGATTGCAGCTTTACCCATTGCCGCTCCGCCAACATCTGGTTGAGGGAGCGAACCAAGTGGGTGCGGATGCAGCTCCAGACCATCCCGGTCGACCCGAAACAGATGCGCGATGACACCGGCCGCAAACAGATTGCACACCAGTTCGCCAACCAGACCGCTGCCATTTACAAGAACATTGAACGAGGCATCAAAGAGGGTGCCGAAGCGGATCTGCTGCAGACCTGGGAGCTGATGCGCCAGCCTGCCGACCAGTGGGGATTTATCGGCGAGCTGCCGAAGTTCAAAACCGACGAGGTGCGGGATAACTGGATCCTGAGCGTGCTGGTGCGCCTGCTCTCCGCCAAGTGGTGGGAAAAGCGCGTCAACCGCAGCTGGGACAGGCTGCAGGAGCACATCAATATCCTGCTCGGCAAAGTGCGCAAGGGTGTGTCGGCTTTTGTATCAAACGCCACTATGAAGGTGGTGCGCGAGCGCAAGCGGGCCATGATGCGCTGGCTGGCCGAGTCGGAAGTGGTGAACGAGCGTTATGACCTGGTCGTGTCGATGAAGGATTGCTGGGAGGCCAGCAACGCCAACCCGGTGAACCGCCGCAACGAAATGATGGTGCGGGCACGGGGGTTCAGTGACTATGCCGAGGAATTGGGGCATGTGGGAGTTTTCTTCACCTGGACAGCCCCGAGCCGCTTTCATGCCTGGGCACAAAAGCATAACGGCCAAGCGGTAGAGAACAAGCGATATCAAGGGGCCACGCCACGGGAGACCTGCGCCTATCTGGCCAAACTATGGAGCCGTGCCAGGGCCGCCCTCAAACGGTGGAACGCGCCCGTCTATGGATTTC
Organism: Aeromonas sp. HMWF017; assembly: GCF_003061465.1. Lineage (NCBI taxonomy): Bacteria > Pseudomonadati > Pseudomonadota > Gammaproteobacteria > Aeromonadales > Aeromonadaceae > Aeromonas > Aeromonas sp. HMWF017. The sequence continues at coordinate 5,006 of NZ_QAJD01000133.1, read as the reverse complement.
GCGTTTGCGAGGCCCACCACGACGGCACCCCGCACTGGCACCTGCTGCTATTTATGCGCCCGGAAGATCGCAACCGGGTGATCGGCATCCTACGACGCTATGCCCTGACTGATGACCACGAAGAGCTGGTACGGAATATCAAGGGCGCCCCACCCTTTACCGACTTTACTCCCCGCTTTGACTGGGAGGAAATCGATCCAACTAAAGGTGATGCCGCAGGCTATATCGCTAAATACATTGCCAAGAACATCGATGGCGCTTACCTGGACGATGACGAAGAAGCTGGCACCGCCGCAAATGAAGCGGCCCAACATGCTGTAGCCTGGGCCAGTTGGTGGGGCATTCGCACTTTCCAGCAGATCGGCGGTGCCCCGGTCGGGATATGGCGTGAACTGCGCCGCATCAGCAACGCCAAGAAGAATGCCGATCTGGTAGGCCCACCCAAGCCAGTGCTGCAAGACCCGCGCTTTGAGGCAGCCCGCTTTGCCGCAGATAACGGCATCTTTCGCTGCTATCTGCATGCCATGGGCGGCGCACTGGCCACCCGTGCCGAACACCCCATCAAGCTGGCCCACCTCATCGAGGAGCAGGCCAACAGCTATGGCGAAGACATCAAGCGCCTAATGGGTATTACCTCCGCTCGCCTTGGCATCAAGACCCGCCTGCAAGGGTGGGAAGTGGTACCTGCAGGCACCTATGAGGCCGCCAAGGCCGCAGGGGCTGCCGGTGTGGGTGTGGGTTTAGGTGTTGCAGTTCAGTCGGGCGACAGCCCGGCACCTTGGAGCTCTGACAATAACTGTACGCGGCCGGATCCTGATGCCTTCGCAGACCAGATCATGAGGGAGCAATGGGGGTTATCGCCCTTCTCCATCGACCGATTGCGGGCTGGTGCCAACGTCACGGTGGACGGTTTCAGCCTCTGGTTGGAGAACGGGCAGGTGCAGTCGAGCCGAGCGCTCCCCAGCGAGCCGGATTGGATACAAGATGGTCAGCCGCAAGCCGAACCGGGCCAACCTGATGAATACGCGGTACCGGAAAGCGATCAGGACTGGCCGATGCTGGTTGAGCTGTGCGGAAAGGTTTACCAAGCTCAAGGCCACGCCGGGGCTCACCGCTGGATCGAGATGCTATCCGAGCCTTATCAGTCAGAGATGTGGAAGGTATTGGAGGGGCTGGATACGCCCGAGTGGATGCAGGAACAGGACGACTATAGCGAGGAGTGGATATGAACATGAATAGCGAGCAGACCGTCAACTGGGGAAAAGAGGGGTCAAGCGCATGCGTATAGACAATTGACATATGTTAATAATATTATGATTTTAAAGTGCTTTTCATTTAGCTTTCACAGAGGTAGTGCAGAGTTATATAGAAGTCGACATAAACAAATCAACATTACCTTCCTTCTAATTTATTATTAAGAACAGGGAATTTCCAATGAAAAAATTCGGATGGTCTAGATGGCATGGAATATATAACAGCAACCAATGGAAATCATTGGAACGGTGGGCACTATATAACTTGCATCACCCATCCACTTTGAATGATCTAGCTAAATGCATAGTTTCAAATAACATTAAAAATGGCTTAAACACAAGCGTTGACGTTGAGTCGATTTGGATTGATGGCACTCCACAAGCTATGGCTTATGTCAGCGGTGGCACTGTGAAATGCGAACTCGCAGATCTTCTATATATCGTTGAAGAATACGATCAAAATGGAACTCTTTTAAGCGAAAAAGGGCTTTTAGTTCAAGCCAAAGTAACCCCAAAACATAATAAATTAAATGCAGACAGCTCAACAATGAAAGAGCGTAAGTTATTTGAAAAAATTAACACATCTCGATCTATGACACTATATAGTGGCACAAGTTTGAATTCTAGTAAAATTGGGAGCTATGTCTTAGGCGGAGCAAACAATTTGTTTGATTGCTCTCGTTTTTTACTCATGCCCAAAAAAGTTAACTGGCAAGCGAACAAACCCTATTTGAGGCCATTCCATGTTTGTTGGCCTAAAAACATAAATACATCTTTTATGGGGCACAGTTTAGGTTTACTAGATGCCTTACAATCTATGGCATCAGGAGGTCGCATAGGAAAATCAATAGGTAATCCTAGTAATTGTCAATGGTCAAAGATGGTAAGAGATTTGCAAAACAAGTATAACTCTGTGCAAATGGTTGGTTATAACCAACAATATAGAATTCAATGCTCATCAATAATAAACATTTCGACTGATAACTTTGGCGATATTCTACCAAGTGTGGAACCAAACTATGTGGAGCTAAATGGTGATGTAGGGGGGCCATTTATCTCCACAGTCACAGTACGAATTAAGCAACAACTCAATGAGCGTCGTGAGTAGTATACCTAACAAACGCTTCAAGAAGGACAACCAACGCATTGTGTTTATTTTTTAAGATGGTATGCGTTGGCTTAGGGATTGCGTTGCTCACACCATAGCAGGGCGTTAATTCATGACATGCACTAACAAGCAATATATATGATGGCTCTATCGTGAGAAAGTGGAAAAATAGCTAGGGGTGCTATTACCCCCCAGTCCTTCAGTACCAACTAGCTGGTTGGTGATCTTGGCCGAAGGGCTTAAGAGGTGGCTACCCATCTGTAGCCACATTCTTCATCGGTGCTTTGGTAAAGATGAGGCTTGAAGAACTCACTTCACCACCGGCAGCTTGCCGAGAGCGGTGGTATAGCGGGGGCTTAGTTGGTCCCGTTTCATCATCCACTCCCGGGTGTCGCGGCCGCGTGCCGCGAAGTAGACCTTCCCCAGCCGTCTCTGGTTGATCTTGTCGATGACCTGCATCAGCGCCTCGCTGCGCGGGGATTGCTGCTGTGCGGCGAACAAGTCGCCCTGCTGCATGCTGGCTGGGGTGAAGTCGGCCAATATGACGCCCCCTTTCTGGTAACGCTGCTCGTCGCGCCAGATGCGGGGGAGCAGCTCGGGGATCAGGGCCAGTAGCGCTCGGGTGTCATGGGTGGGCATCGCCAACTTGGTGCTTACCTGGTTTCCGTAATAGGGCTCTCGTTCGATGAACGAGATGGTGAGAATGAACAATGTAATATACCGACAAAAACATACTGCTTGCGCTTAGTCCTAGTAATAAAAGAACAAGGGGAGCGCTCGCCCCTTGTTCAGTAGTTATATTACACCTAACAGTTTAATGGAATTGATTTGAATTGGTGACAGCTACATCGGTACTAACTCTGCACGCATCTTTTTTTATAATAAAGTAGCCCGCCAACTTTTTGCCAACTCGTTGGGATGGTTTTTCTACTAGCTTATGTAAAATCCAAGATAGAAATATACACCCACCAGTCACAATTAAAAGTGAGACCCAAGCTTTCATGCCAAGATCGAGTAATATCCTAAGTGCTACATAGCCAGCGACGCCATGAATCACATAGAGTGGATAGCTTATATCCGCAAGGAAATCGAAGAATTTGTTTGACTTGAAAAAATCCTGATATGCAAATGCAAAAATAAAGGTCAGCAATGCAAATGCATAACTCCACGCCACCGTTATTCCGGCAGCAGCGGGGCCAATGTACCAGTGTAAACAGAAAAGGCAAAAAATCACCCCAATTAATAGATATGCTTTATCTCTTTCAATACGACCACGTTGAACATAGTGAAATACCACACCAATGAACATATAAATAATATATTGTGATACTGTCATGAAAGTCATTGCCAACTGCCATAACCTTGCATCCGTTTCACCCCAATTAGGAATGTACCTATTAATAACAACCGATGCTATAAAAATAAATATCGGAGCTAAAAACACCATGGTTGATTGCTTTCGAAATAGCACAATCAATAGAGCGCAGACAAAATAAAACTTCATTTCAATCTCTAGCGTCCACACTATTCCATCAATGCCTCTTGACCATAAAACATCTCTAACGCCAGGTATGTAATGAATCAATACTTCTTGAGCAGTAAACGGCCACTCCCTTGAAAAATAATGGGAGCTAATTAAAATAGCAACCAACGTAATACTAAAACCGACAATATATGTTGGCACAATTCGCAACATTCGATTGATAGTAAAACCTAACCAAGTTGTTTTTTGCAAAGAAAATGGAATTACGAAGCCACTAATGATAAAAAATAACGCTACACCATATGCCCCCCAATTAAATAATGGAAAAAAGTTTAACAATGAAACATAAATAGGAATTGCATGCGTTTCAAAGGGAAGCATTGGAGCATTTGTTAAAACCTCTACAGCTGCACGGCTTGACCAAAAAACGCCATAATAATGTGAAATGACTACAGCTAATGCGGCAAAGCCTCTTAGAGTGTTTGCGAAATCAATCCTATTGCTTTTCTGGTTTTGCATATGGTTGAAGCAGATAGTGAAACATTCGAAAATAGTAACATGAACTTAAGCACAGTCTTTAACTTTTCGTTGACAAGCATTGCAGCCCTACACGTACCCCAACCTACAACGCTACCGTCAATAACATTTCAACAGCGAAATTTTTTGAACGATAGTGAAGGATCCGAAAAAGGATCCGTTATCCCCCGCGCAGCCAGTGCTGGCGCGGGGAGCCGATACCCGCCCCCAGTCTTTCACCCGCATGATTTTCAACACATAAAGCGCGCAGGCGAGGCGGGGTCCCGATTGCGCGCGCTGGGTGTTGAGGGGCCTTTCGAGGCTGCGCTCAATGCTCGCAGGGGTACGTGAAGGATCTCGGGAGTGTGGTTGCGAAGAGATAGCCGGCGATGGCCTGTAACGCGACTGGTGGGCTCTGGCAGGATGGGAGATCAGCCAAAACAAAGCCCCCTGGGTAGGGGGCTTTGAATTAAATCATGGAGGAATTTGGAGGAATTCCAATTTGAAGATAGCCAAGGTTTTCAGCTTTGCACTGTCAGATCTGACAGTCGATAGGAGGTGAATCGGATTATTTCCTCCCCTGCCCACTCGTTGAACTGCGCAAAGTTCGCCTTCATGCTGTCGATCTCGTTGACGTCAAACACCT
>NZ_QAJD01000014.1:0-4231 GCF_003061465.1 Aeromonas sp. HMWF017 | reverse complement strand
TGTTCAGCTCGGCAGCCTTGTGATCCCAGCTTTGCAGGGCCACCTGCTGTTGGCGTGTGTGGCGCCCTTCGCTGCGGGTGAGCCCCTCCCAGCCACTCTCCTGAAACCAGCCCGGATTGGATTGATCAAAGGCGGCACGATTGATGGCCTGGGCCAGGCTCTCCCCATCGTGGGGGAGCTGGATCTGATCCCGATAGCCATCCAGTGCCGGAAAATCGGTGCTGACGATGGGGCGCCCTGCGGCCAGATATTCGCGCAATTTCAATGGATTGCAGGCACGGATCTGGGCGTTGTCGACAAAGGGCAGCAGACTCACCTGCCAGTGCTGGGCATAGGCCGCCAGCGTGTGATGGGGACGGGGCCCCAGCAGATGGATATTGGGGAGCCCCTTGAGGGGGGAGATATCGGTCTGGACCGGGCCAATCAGCACCAGATCCCAGTGGGGCATGGCGGCAGCCGTCTCTGCCAGCAGGGGGATATCAATCCAGTCGCTCAGGCTGCCGTAAAATCCGGCGATAGGGCGGCCGGAGGGGAGATCCGCCGGGCGCTCTCTGGGGGGCATAAACAGCTCGAGATCCACGCCGTGGCTGAGCAGCCGGGTTTTATGGGGGGGAAAGCGGTTGGCCAACGCGGGGCTGGCGGCCAGAATGAGATCCGCTTTTTCCACCAGTCGGGCCTCGCAGTGGGCGATGGCCTGATGATCCACCCCTGCCAGTGCCGAGAAGTCATCGCCGCAGTAGTAGATCACCGCCCGCTCTTCGAGCTTTCCAATCAGATCGACGGCGCTGGGCAGGGAGATCCAGAGCAAGGGGCGATCCAGCTCGGGCAGCTGACGCCGGATCTGCGCCGCCAGCCAGTGGCCATTGATCTTGCCCGCCAGCCGACTGCCGGGCAGTGGCAAGGCGAGCGGCGGCAGCACCCGGGGGCTGCTGACCTCTGATGGCGCAACCGACTGGCTGCCAGAATGGCGCGCGCCGCGCAGCACGGCCCCCAGTTTGCGGACGATGCGGGTGAGATCATGAAGGGTAAAGCGGGGGCAACGCATGCCGATGGAGTTGACCCAGAGCACTTGATAATCGGGCAACAGACGCTTGATCAGGTGTTGGGTGCTGGAGGGGTGCTGGCCCCAATCCTCGCCCAATACCACCAGTTGCGGCAGTGAGTGTGGTTTCATGCAAAGGTCTCCGAAGCGTGTGCGGGGTCGCTGTGATCCTGTGGCTGCAAGGGGCGCAGTACGGTGGCCGGTACACCCGCTGCCAGCACACCTGCGGGCAGATCCCGGGTGACGACGCTGCCAGCGGCGACAATGGTGCCGGCGCCTATGGTGACACCGGCCATCACCATCACCCCGGTGCCAAGCCAGACATCCTGCTCCAGCACAATGGCCCCCACCTGTTCATCGCGATCCGGTTTGCCAAGGGCGCGATCGCGTGCATTGACGGGATGCCCGGGGTAGCCCGCCAGAAAGGCACGGCCAGCAATTCTGACGTTATCCCCCAACACTATCTTGCTGCCCACCGCCAGGGTGGTTTGCCAGCCAATCCCGACATTGCGGCCAATCACCAGCCTTGGTGTCTGGCTCGATGCCCGGCCGCTGATGGTCATGGCGGCGCTGAGGCGGCAGTCGGCACCAATTTCGATGGTGACCGGACCGCTGATATAGGGGATGCCACCATAGAGATAGAGGCGCGGGGCGGGGGCCGTGAGGCGAGATTGAAACAAGGGGGTCCACCAGAGGGTGCGGGTCAGGGTCGCCAGCGCGTTGCTGCCGAGCAGATAGAGCCGATAAAGCAGCCGATGCAGGGGAGGGATCACGGGGAATGACCAGTGACGGGCACTTTTGGCCAAGCGCCATACCCGGCGGGCCAGTGGCGTTTCCCCCTGTTTGGCCCAGCTTTTCATCCGGTGCAGGTTGATGGTGTTCATGGCGACCTCTCCCTTTGGTGCAGTCCGTTGCTCGCTAAGCAGAAAGCAGGGATCGGGCCAACAGGACGACCCCAGCGTGATCAGGCCAAATGGGGCTAAGAGGAGGGGCAGATTGCGCCGGTCGGTGCAATTTGCAGCCCGCGTTGTGCAAAACGCAAATGCCAGTCTCATTCTGGGCCTGTTCTGGACGGTTAAGCCGCACTAAGGGGCTATCGCTTCAGGGCGGGGGTGAGTGGCGTGGGCTTTGCATTAGCGGTAGCTGACCCGAAGCGGGATGCTTCGGGAGGCTGGGAGGCCCTATGAAACTTGGTGTGAACCAGATTGCCATGCTCTATTACGCCGGCGGCTTGCTCCTGATGAAGGGGATCTCCCTGCTGATGCTGCCGGTGCTGACCCATCAGCTGCTGCCTCGCGAATACGGCCAGCTGGAGGTGCTGCTGACCCTCATCAATCTGGGTTCCCTTATTTTGGGCTTCGGGCTGGTGGATGCCCTCTACCGCTTTGCCGGATTGGCGAAAGATGAGCAGGAGCGCCAGCAGGTGGTGGCCCGCATGTTTGGTCTGGTCTGGTTGATTGCCCTGGCCAGTCTGGTGCTGCTCTGGCTGCTGGCACCTGTGGTGCAAGCCTGGCTGCCGGTGGAAACCCGCCTTGCGGATGTGCGCTGGGTGCTCTGCGCCCTGCCGTTTGAAGGGGTGATCGGCGTGCCGCTGGCATGGCTGCGGATGCGCAATCAGGCGCGGCTCTTTTTCGTGGCGACCGCAGGCAAGGCGGTGATCCAGTCGGTGCTGACCGGCTGGTGGCTCTGGCTCGGTTGGGGCGTGAGCGGGGTGCTGGCCTCCGGCACCCTGACCTGTGTTGCACTGGCGCTGCTGCTGAGCTTCTGGCAGTGGCGAGATAGCGGGATCCGCTTTGACTGGCAGCACTATCGGCCGCTGCTGCGCTATGGATTGCCCCTGGTGGTGAGCGGGCTGGCAGGCTTTGCCCTGAGCGGACTGGATCGCTGGTTGCTGGCCGATGTGGTGGGGGAGGCGCTGCTTGCCTACTACGCCGTAGCGGGCAAGCTGGCGCTGGCGGTGGGGTTGTTGCTGCAACCCTTTGCCCTCTGGTGGTATCCCCGCCGTTTCATGCTGCTGCGCGAGCCGGATGGACTGCGGCTCAATGCCCACTACAGCGTGATGGGGTCGGTGCTGGGGTTTGTCACCGCGGGGATTGTCGGGCTCACAGCCCCCTTGCTTATTCGCTGGCTGACTCCGGAGAGCTATCACGGGGCGATCGCCTATATTCCGCTGCTGGTGCTGGGTATGGCGGTGCGCAATGTTTCGGACTTGCTCAATGTCGGCTGCTTTAGCGGCGAGAAGAGCAATGCCCAGATGGTGATCAATCTGGGCTGCAGCGCCCTTGGGGTGGCAGGCTTTCTGCTCGCCATCCCCCCCTTCGGGGTTGCCGGGGTGATCTGGACCCTGCTGCTGGTCTATCTGGTACGGGCGCTGGCCTTTTATCTGGTGAGCCAGCGGTTGCTGCCGCTGCCGTATCGCCTCTCGACCCTCTGGGCCAGTTCGCTCGGGGCGCTGGCGATGGTCTGGCTCGGCCAATGGTGGGCAGGATCATGGCTCGTCTAACGCCAGCCATTTGGGCAAGCGCCATTTGTCTGGTGCTGGCCCTGCTTTGGTGGCGGCTTCCCCATCCCTTGCTGTTGCCGGTGCTCGGCCTTGCCATTCCCGCCATCTGGTTTGCCCTGCGCTGGCCCTTCTTGATGGTGCTGGGGTTTGTCACCTTCTCCTTCTTTCGGCTGCATGAGGTGTTCCCCCAGCTCTATCCCCTCAAGATCCCGCTGCTCTTCTCGCTGGCCGCCATCGGCGCGCTGGTCTGGCACATTTTGCTGACCGGCCGGATCAAGCCCTACTGGAGTCCAGCCCTGAGCTGGCTGACGGCCTTCTTTGTGATGGTCTCCATCGGTGTGCTGTTTGCCAGCAACCGGGGCGAGGCGATCGCCACCTGGACTGGCAGCTACAGCAAGATCTATCTGATGACCCTGGCCACCGCCTGGCTGGTGCGCACCCCGGAGGATTTTGCGCTGGCGGTGCGCACCTTTGTTGTGGCGGGCTGTCTGGTGGCGCTGGTGGCCCTCTACAACAAGGCGAGTGGGATCGGGCTGGTGGAGGGGACCCGGGTGACCATAGGGCGCGAGCTGGGCTCTGTGCTGGGAGATCCCAACGATCTGGCGCTGGTGCTGCTCTTTCCTGCCGGTTTTTCGCTGAGCTTGCTGCTCAATCAGGGCAATGGGGTAGGGGGGCGTTTGTTGGGG
>NZ_QAJD01000132.1:6354-10779 GCF_003061465.1 Aeromonas sp. HMWF017 | reverse complement strand
GTTTGCAGCTCGACCTTGTGGTGCTGTTCCAGATAGGTCAGCTCCTCGGCAATCTCGCTCAAGGTGGCGCTGGCATCCTTGCCATCAGTGGCGGCGCCCAGCAGTGCCTCGCGGGCGTCGATCAGCGGCTCCTTGCCGGCGGCGGCGTAGGAGTAAGCCTGCGCCTGCCCGCAGAGGGCCAGCAGCAGGGTGAGTGCGAGTAAACCCGGGCGGATAGTCATCCTGTTCTCCTTACTTATGCCAATGGCGCGGCACTCAGGCCACACTTTGGGTTTCAATCACGGTATTTTCGTTGCGATGGTTGAAGATGGCGTGACGTCTGTCCACCCCGTCGATCACCATGTCAGCGGCCATCATCCCCATCTCCATGGCGGTGTCGGTGAAGATGTAGCGGAATGTCCCCTGACGGCCGGTCATGATGAGGTTGGTGATTGGCATCAGCGCCTTGATGGCTTCGTTGCGGCGCGCCTGATAGCCGAGATCCATCAGCGGATAGGCGTACTCGCTGCGGGCCTCGAAGGTTTCATCGCCAAGCTTCTGGGTATCGACGCCGAGGCTCGCCAGATCAGCGGTAACCCGACCGCGCAGATCAGAGAGCGGCGCCTGCCAGGTGGCATCCCCCGGATTGCAGGGGATCTCCAGCATCACCGAGGTCTGGCCCTTTGGCGCCATAAAGGGGCTGCGGCGGCGCGGCTCCTGCAGGCGGGTGGCCAGAATATGGGGATCAGAGAGGTACTGCCAGGTGTTGTCCGACAGGTTCTCCTGCTTGAGCGGCATGTTGACGAAGCGAAGCGACCGGTAGTGAAGATCGCACGGCAAGCCCAGATGCTGGCAGGTGAGCGGCAGCGGCAGGGTGGAGATCACCTGATCAAAGCGCTCGCTCTGCTCAACCTCATCTTGTTTCCAATAAACCCGTTCGATGCGGCCATTCGCCTGCTCAAGGCGGGTGATGGTGGCGCCGGTTTTGAGCAGGGCCCCTTCGGCCACCAGTCGCTCCCCCAGGGTGGTGAAAATCTGGCCGAAGCCATATTTGGGATAGCGGTATTTGCGGGCATAGGTGCGCACCGAGATACTGCCGTTGCGTCTTGGCAGCAGGCGGCGCGCCACGTCTTTGAGATCGATCAGGCTGATGCGCTGACCGGCCCAGTCGGCGGAGAGCTTGTCCGGGTTGATGCCCCACAGCTTGCCGGTATAGCCCTCGAAGAACTGGCGATAGAGGGTGCGGCCGAAGTGACTCTGGATCCACTCGGCAAAGCTCGCCTTGGCGAAATCATCCGGCTTCTTGCTAAAAGGCAACAGCAGCAAGTCTTTCACCGCACCGGCCATCAGGGCGAGCGGCGCCGTCTTGAGCAGGTTGGGCAGGTTCAGGGGGTAGTCATAGGTGCGCCCGCCGAAGCGGATAACGCTCTTGCGCTCGGCGTGGAGCAGGTCATCCCCCATCAGCTCGTCGATAAAGGCGAGCAGCTCGGGGTTCTTGGTGATAAAGCGGTGGCCGCCGTAGTCAAAGCGATACTCCCCATCGCGCCCCTTGAAGGTCTGGGTGGCGCACATGCCGCCGACCACCGGCTCCTGCTCGAACAGGGTGACTGCAAAACCGGCGCGGCGCAGGCGCCAGGCAGCCATCAAACCGGCGGGGCCGGCACCCAGCACTGCAATGTGCTTCTTGTTGTTATCGCTCATGACGTTTTCCGAAACTGCTTGATAGATAAGGGAACCGCACCAGGGCGCGGCTCCCGAATGGTGTTGTTACCCCGTGGCCTTGTTGCCACAGAGGGTGAGGACTCAGTCCTTGCTGGACACGGCGTTCACCTGCGGGCGATAGCTGCGCAGCCAGAGGGTAACGAAGATCGCCAGATAGAGGGCCCAGGTCAGCAGCTGCAAGCCAGCGGGTGAGGCATTGTAGCCAAACAGGGCGCGCAGGAAGGTACCAAATACCCCCTGATCGTCGAGAATGTGGCTGATGTCGAACACCGGCGTGGTCCAGAAGGTGATGATATCTGCCGCCTGCAACATGTTGACGGCGGACGACAGCAGACCTGCGGCGATGATGATGATGAGCAGGCCAGTCCAGCGGAAGAAGGGGGCCAGCGCCACCTTGCGGGTGGAGCGCAGCAGCCCCCACACCAGCGCGATGGAGACCAGCAGCCCCGCGAGCGCGCCTATCAGGCCGGATTGCAGATCCACCCCTTGCCCCGAATAGAGCAGGGCGGAGAAGAAGAGCACGGTTTCAAACCCTTCGCGCATCACCGCCAGAAAGGCGAGCAGCACCAGACCAAACAGGTTGCCGCCATCGATGGCCGCATCGATGCGTGCCGTCATGGCTCCCACCTGGGATTTGGCCTGTTTTTGCATCCAGATCGCCATATAGGTGAGCACCAAGGTGGCAAAGATGAGGATCCCCGCCATCAAGAGGTGGTTGTAGCGCTCGCTCTCGAACTGGCTCACCACCACCTGGAACAGGAAGGCGACCACAAGGGAGGCGATAAGGCCGAGCCCCACCCCCAGATAGATGAACTTGTTGTAGCGGCTCGCCCCCAGCTTGGCGAGGTAGGAGAGGCAGATGCCGACCAGCAGGAAGGCTTCCAGCCCCTCGCGCAGGGTAATGAGAAAACTTGCAAACATCAGGATTGAGGCTCCGTAGCGGGCGTGATGGAGAGAGGCTGCAAGGTCAGTTGCAACCGATTTAGCTGCACTATGGGTGGCTCCGGCAAGCTGGGCTCGGCGGCGCGCACCGCATCATTGACCCACTTGGGGTAGGTGCGGAAATTGAGTTTGATATCGGCCTTGAAGGGCCCTTGAGCTTCTGCGGGCAGCGGCCAGGCTTCATCGCGCCAGCCATCGGCCGGAATGCGGGTATCTCCCAGCAGTTTGGCGTAACGCCAGAACTTGAGCCCCACCGGCTTGCCCTCGGCATCACCGAACACTTTTCTGAACAGTCGCGCATCCTCAGGGACGGCGCCATCCACCGGCTGGCCGCTGGCAAGCACCACCTTGCCGCTGGCGTCGGTGACGGTCAGCTCCAGCCAGAGTTCACGGAAATCGGCCACCCCGGTGGGCAGGGCATGGCCTGCGCCGGTATTGGCGATCCGCACCACCAGTTGTTGGTTCTTATCTGCAGCCTGTTCGATACGGGCGGAGAGGGTAGCGCTGGAGCGCAAGAGCGCCAGACTCTCCTGTTCAAGGTCGGGATTGCGCAGCCCCACCAGCTGGTGCTGGGCGCCGGTAAAGTTGTGGCGATAGAGCCGCGCCTTCATGGTGCCGTTTTCGGTGGACTGGCCCGTCACCGGCGCGCCGCCATTGCCCGGCTCCGGGTTCATATGGCAGTCGATGCAGGTGCGCCGTTTGGCGCGATCCTCCGCGTTTGCGAAGCTGGATTTTTCCCACTCGTCCCAGGTGTTGACGATATTGGCGCCGGTGCCGGGGGCAAACTCGTTGTGGCACGACTTGCACAGGGCCGCATCGCGGTAGAAATCCTTCTGATAGGAGGCTTTGTGGGCCGCCGGACGGGCGTTGATCTGCCGCTCAGCCAGCCAGTGCTGGAGGCTGCCGCCCGGGGTATCCTCGAACACATAGCTCTCGCGGTCTTTCAAATTCACGGTAAAGGCGCTGTTGCCGCCCGCATCTTCTACCTTGGTGATGCGATGGCAGAGCACGCAGCCGGTCCCTTCTTCAACCACAGGTTCGCCCGCTTTGTGAGCGGCAATCAGCGAGGCGCCACCCTGCTCGAACATGTGGGAGCCCTTGGGCAGATCCAGCTGGCCGGTCATCACCAGCTGGGGCATGTGGCAGCCCTGACACCACTGGCCGAAAGCTTCCCCTTCGGTTTCGCGGGCCAGCGCCTGTACCACCTTGTAGTAGGGGTGGGAGTTGCCCATCAGCCGGTGGTTGCTCTCGCTCCAATCTTTGAAGGCCTGTTGGTGGCAATTCTGGCAGGAGGCTGAGTTGAGCCACTCCTTCGGGTGAGTGGTTGGCGCCTTGGCGGGATCCGTGCGCGGGGCATCGAGCCGCAGCCAGTTGGCGAGATAGGGGAGGTTGCCATCGGCGGTGACGAAGGCGTGTAAGTCCTCCATCATCACTTTCACTTCCGGTTGGGGCCTCGCGGGGTCAACTGCCTCGGCCCCATCGCGGGTGTCATGGCCCATGCCGCCCTGGGTCTGCTGGGTCATGCGCAGGTATTCGCCGACAAAATCCCCCGCCACCATGTTGGTGAGGTTGGCGTGGCCGTTGATGGCGTTGTCGCCGCTCTTCTGGCGATGGGCCGCCATCAGATAGCGGTTGGTGAAATTGAACCCATCCAGATGGCAGGAGTTGCAGCTCATCCAGTTGTCCCCCGCCATGGGGAAGCGTGAGTTGGCGCCGTTGTTGCCAAGCGTGTTACCAAGATGGAACAGCCGCTCGCCGCGCTGAAGCGGCTCGGGGCGCGGA
>NZ_QAJD01000132.1:0-6344 GCF_003061465.1 Aeromonas sp. HMWF017 | reverse complement strand
ATCCTGCCCCATGGCGTTGTGCACCAGAATATGGTCGCCATCGATCAGCAGATCCCGCGGATTCTGGCCCGGCAGGTGGCGCAACAGCTGGGTTGCCTTGGCGCCCCCCTGAAATTTCTTGCGGCGGTGGCGGTTGTTGTTGGACTTGCCGCTGCGGGAGAGGTCAAACACCAGCAGATCCTCCGAGCCCGCCAGGGTCAGGTAGACCCGCTTGCCATCGGCGGCGAAGCGCGCCGCGAACGGGTTGGAGACGATCTGGCTGCGGTTGCCGACGCTTGGCAGATTGATCTGCAAAAAGAGCTGCTTTCTTTCATCTACCCGCTCTTTCTCCTCATCCAGATCGATGATGGAAACCGCCGGAAAGACGGTGCTCTGAAACTGGAAGGGGTGATTAAAGCTCCACAGCACGTGGGGCAGCCAGGCCTCGCTGCCATCGGGGGAGAGGGCGATGCCATCGAGCAGGCGCGGCAAGCCCTGAGAGTCGCTCGGCGTGTCGCTGTGGGTTTCAGCCAGAGTGATGAGCTTGGGCTTGGGCAGGGCAGTCTCGGACAGAGAGGTGCCCTTGGTGCCGTGGCCAAGCTTGGCGAGATCATAGATGGCGAGCTTGCCGGTCATGGCGTGGGTCAGCAGCAGGCGATAGTCGTTGGTCAGGGCTAGTCCACGGGGAGTCTCTTCGGTTTCTGCATCCAGCTGGAGGTTGCCCGCGGTGTCGTAGGCTTGCAGGCGAGCGGATTCGAACAGCGTCACCCAGAACCACTGCCGCTTGGCATCGAAGATGACCCCGTAGGGTCTATGGCCGGTGGGGATCGCCTTTTCCAGATCGAGATCATCATCCAGCAGCAACAGGCGATCGCCGCTGTAGTCGGTGACCAGCAGAGTGCCATCATCGGCGCGGGCAAGCTGGCGTAGATCGCCCCCCAGCTGCACCTCTTTGAGCCGCTTGCCGCTATCGCGCTTAAGCAGGGTGACGGAACCTGCGCTCAGGTTGGCGGTGACGAGGCGCGGGCTTTGCCCCTCCTCATAGGCGATCATCCCGGCGCCCATCTGCTGGGCCAACGCAAAGGGGCTGGCCAGCAGCAGGACGAGGGCCAGCAGGGGTGACAAATATGCAGAAAACGATGACTTCAACATGGGATCAGGTGCGCCATTTCAAGATGGTCCAGCGCCAAGCGTGGCGCAGCACCAGAGGAGTTAACGCCAACGCGCTCAGCCAGTGGGCCCAGCTGGCGAGGTTGCCCATGGTATCGCCCGGGGTGCCGTGCAGCACCAGCAGCAGGCCGCTGGCCAGACAGACCAGCAGCAGAGCTTCGATAATCCGCCCCGTGGTACGCAAAAAGGGTTTGTTGCTGCGGCTTAACAGGTTGCGATGGGAGAGCCAGAAGGCGCCAAACAACAGCGGAAACAGGGTGAGCGAGAGCATTACGTGCAAAAACAGATTCCAGCGCGCCAGCGACCAGATCGGGGTCAGCGGCTCCCACAGCAGCAGGCCGGAGAAGAACATCAGATAGAGGGTGCCCTCGGCGGCCTGATGGTGGTAGGCCAGCCACTGCCAGAATTGTCGGGGTGAGAGGGAAAGGCTTGTCATAAAGGCTCCAGCACCCGGGCAGGGCAGCCCGGGGGGAGCAAGTTTATAACGCAGTAAGAGTAATGAAAAGTGTTATCAATTGTATTGCTGGTGAATCAAGGCTGAACAAGCACAGTGATCAGGCCCGACTATTTGTGATCCGCCATCCGCTCGGTTACCGCATAGATGAGCGCGGCCAGCGAGAAGGCGAGAAACACCACCACGGACCATTTCATCTCCACCTCATTGGTGATGCCATCTTCGAGAAATGCCTTGAGCACTTCCACCCCGGCGATGGTCACCAGCGAGTTGATGACGATGAGCTTGAGGGAGGCAAAGTTGATCTTGCTGAGCCAGTTGTCGCCGATAGCCTCGCGCTGCTCCTGAGTCTGGATAAATTGCACATAGCCGCAGACCGCCACCAGGATCAGCATCTGGGCCACCAGCACGAAGTCCACCAAGGTCAGCACACCGGTGATGAGGTCCATGTAGGGGATCTCGATGATGTTGATGCAGAGCAGATAGAGCTGCATGGCAAACTTCACCATCAGCAGGGCCACGCACACCAGAATGCAGACGTAGAAGGGGAACATCATCAATCGGCTGCCATTGAGCATGAAATTGAATCGACGCATGAAAACTCCGATGTTGGGAACAGAGGTAAATAGAGTGAGTATGACGCGAGCAGTCCGCAGCGTTGCATGACTGTGGGGACTGATTATGCCGGGTCGTCCCCTGCTTGCGCCTATAAAAAAATAAAAAGCCATCATAAAAAATAAAACCGCATTCTGCCGTCTTATTTGTGATTTTTCCCTGCCGTAACATGCCGCTTCTCGATTCCGGGGGGCGACTGCCTCCCTCCTATTTATCAGGCTCGGCCCACTCTCGTGGCCGCTTGCCAGGAGTGTTGCGATGCGTATTGGTCTGCTGTTGGGTATGGGTGTACTGGTTGCAAGCGGGGTTCAGGCGCAAGATCTGGGAGCCATTCCCGGGGAATCTGGCTTTTCCGGCAGCGTGCTGGCGGGGGCCAGCGTTGGCGAGACCAGGTCCAATTTTGCCACGGGAAGTGCAGGTAGCGAGCGGATAGATGCTCTGGGTGCTGCGGCAAAGCAACAGAATGTTGCACCGGCGATCAACGGAGATCTGCGCTACACCTTTGCCTCCACCGGTAGCCAACTGTTTCTGGGCAACCTCATTCAGGATGCCATTCGCGGCGACGGCACCCAGCAGTTCGGGCTGCGTCAGAAACTGGGGGACAAGGGGATCGTGGCCGGTTCGCTGGTGTTCAATGCCACCCCGGTCAAGGTGTGGCGCGATCCCTTTACGGTGGGGGTGGCACGTCAGGAGAGCGATGTGCGATCCCACGGCGCCCGTCTGGCGTGGGACAACATCTGGGGCAGTGCGCTCAGTGGCAGCGTCACCAGCCGCGACGTCAAGGTGGATGGGGAGTCAAGCGGCGAGCAATATGGCCACGCTGTGATGGGGATGCTGGAGCGCAATGGCCGGGTCAATTCCGCCGAGCTCTCCTACCAGTTCCGGCTGGCGGACGATCAGTTCCTTGAGCCAGCATTGCGCTACCAGAAGGCGGATCTGGCAGGTAGCGCCGAGTCTTATGTGAGCAAGGGGTTGCAGCTCACCTACGCCAAAACCTCGCCCCGCTGGTCATTTGTCAGTAACCTCTATCTGGGCAAGCGCGACTATGACGAGGCCAACCCGCTGTTTGGCCAGCGTGCCGACAGTCGCGATATGGCCATCGATGCCACCCTCTTCTGGCACCAGCTGTTTGGCATCGCGCCCCTCTCTGCGGTCCTTAGCGCCAGCTACGCCACGGCAAACTCCGGGATCGACTTTTACGATATTCGTGCCACCAGCATCACCACGGGCCTGCTCTACCGCTTCTGATCCCGGCATCCGGCAGCGAGATGAGGTGTACAAAAAGGGGCTGGTCAATCCAGTCCTTTGTTTATGGGATGGAGCTCAATAGAAAATTCAAGCTGTATGCAGGTTGGTCATCACATGCAGACAAGAGACGTTATAACAGAGGGCATTTGAGGGACGCGCGAGGTAGGGAAGGGGGCGAACAGCAGATACGAAAAAGCCCAGCCAAAAGGCTGGGCTTTAGAATTTGGCTCCCTCGACAGGACTTGAACCTGTGACATACGGATTAACAGTCCGCCGTTCTACCGACTGAACTACGAGGGAAAAGTGGCTCCTCCTACTGGACTTGAACCAGTGACATACGGATTAACAGTCCGCCGTTCTACCGACTGAACTAAGGAGGAATTACCTGTCTCGTTAAGACGGGGCGAATATTAATGACCAGGGCGGCGGGTGTCAACCCGCGAATTTCCCGAAAACCGGATTTTCGGACTGTTTGCCCAAAAGTTGCGCTTTGCGGTTTATTTTCAGCACAATCAGTCCCTTGCCATCGCCGCCCCCAACCGGCGCAGGGGTTATTGGCTCGGTTCGCATCAACCTGATGATGCCCGCATGATGTCGCGAACGTGCAGGCAATCAATGGAGGCTCAAATGGTAATCTTTGCGGCTAAAAGAGGGAGAGCAGGAGTCAAGATCGGCGATTTGGCGGCAAATAGGCCAAATAATGGGTCAGAATGCTTTTCATTGATCCTGCCCATCGAAAAAATGGCCCGTCTGGAGTAAGGTTACGCAGGATACCATCGCCGCGTCGACAGCCCTGCCGGCCCTTGATGATGATCGGGCGCCGGATCTCTCCGGCCTTTATCTCCCTCTTCTGGTATTACGATATACATGCACAAGCAAGCCTCTTTAAATAGCGTGAAGCTCGCCATAGCCTTACGCCAGTCCTGTATTGATGAACCCTACAGCATGGCCCGCTTCGGCCGTGACCTGATCGCCGGTGTGACGGTGGGCATCATCGCCATCCCGCTCGCCATGGCGCTGGCTATCGCCAGCGGTGTACCGCCGCAACACGGTCTCTATACCGCCATCATTGCCGGTATCGTGATCGCCGTGACCGGTGGCTCCCGTTACTCCATCTCCGGCCCGACCGCTGCCTTTGTGGTGATCCTCTATCCTGTCGCCCAGCAGTTCGGGGTCGGCGGTCTGTTGATGGCGACGCTCATCTCAGGCCTCTTTCTGGTGGCGATGGGGATGGCCCGTCTTGGCCGCCTTATCGAGTACATTCCCCCGTCAGTGACGCTGGGCTTTACCGGTGGTATCGCCATCGTGATCGCCACCTTGCAGATCAAGGACTTCTTTGGCCTGAGCGTGCCCGAGATGCCGGAAACCTATCTGGGTAAGGTCGAGGCGCTGGCCGCTGCCCTGCCAAGCTGGCAGTGGGGCGATACCCTGGTGGGGGTCGCAACGCTGGCCGTGCTGCTGCTCTGGCCGCGCCTGCGCCTGCCAGTGCCCGGCCACCTGCCTGCGGTGCTGGTCGGGGTAGGTCTGGGTTTTGGCCTCCATTACTTTGGGGTGGATGTGGCCACCATCGGCAGCAAGTTCAGCTATACCCTGGCCGATGGCACCCAGGGGATGGGGATCCCGCCCATCGCGCCAACTCTGGTGATGCCCTGGGCCTTGCCCGGACCGGATGGCTTGCCAGTTGAATGGAACCTGGCGGCTGTTGAGCGGCTGCTGCCTGCCGCCTTCTCCATGGCGATGCTGGGGGCGATCGAATCGCTGCTCTGCGCTGTGGTGCTGGATGGCATGACCGGTCGCAAACACAGCTCCAACGCCGAGCTGGTGGGGCAGGGGCTTGGCAACATCTTCGCCCCCTTCTTTGGCGGCATTACCGCTACCGCTGCCATCGCCCGCTCTGCCGCTAACGTGCGCGCCGGTGCTACGTCCCCCATCTCGGGGATCGTTCATGCGCTGGTGGTGCTGGCCGCCATTCTGGTGCTGGCCCCCTGGCTCTCCTGGTTGCCGCTCTCGGCCATGGCTGCCTTGCTACTCATCGTGGCCTGGAACATGAGTGAAGCGCACAAGGTGGTGGAGCTGATCCGTCGCGCCCCCAAATCCGATGTGCTGGTGCTGCTGGTCTGCCTGTCACTCACTGTCATTTTCGACATGGTCATCGCCATCACCTTCGGGGTGATCCTGGCGTCCCTGCTCTTTATGCGCGAAATCGCCAAGATGACCAAACTGCACGATTTGGCCGAGCACAAACGCTATGCCCACGAGGTGCCGGACAACGGCCTGCTCTACAAGATCAACGGCCCGCTCTTCTTCGCAGCGGCCGAACGGGTCTTTGCCGAGCTGGAAGCGCAAGTGAAAGGGCACAAGGTGCTGGTGTTGCAGATGGAGGCGGTTTCCATCCTCGATGCGGGCGGCCTGTCTGCCTTCCTCCACTTTGGCAAGCAGATGGCTAAAGCCGGTGTCGAGTTGCGGGTGGCCGAGTTGCAGTTCCAACCGCTCAAGACCCTGGCCCGTGCCAAGGTGCGGCCGCAGCCCGGCAAGCTGGAATTTTACGGCTCGCTGGAAGAGGCGCTCAAAGGTGAACATTTGCACGAAGCGGCAGTAAATTGATTGAAAGGGATACGAAACGGCATATTTTTGGTCACTTGGTTCGGATATTGAGCAAACGAACGCAAAAAGTAAAAAATTGCATTGACCAAAAGCCATCGTATCCCTTACATTACGCCCCGTCGCCGCGGCATGGTCCGCCAGCGAATGTGCAGCTCAAGCACATAAAGCAGTGAGCAAAAATTTGGTGAGGTGTCCGAGTGGCTGAAGGAGCACGCCTGGAAAGTGTGTATACGGCAACGTATCGAGGGTTCGAATCCCTCCCTCACCGCCAAAT
>NZ_QAJD01000013.1:0-7160 GCF_003061465.1 Aeromonas sp. HMWF017 | reverse complement strand
AGATATTTATATTTTGAGGCTGTTGATGGAGCTGCTATGCCTTTCATAATAAAAATTAAAATTGTGCCACTTGTTTTTTTATTGGCATTATATTTTGCATTCATGCTGAACTGGCGCGGAGTTCTCCATTTTTATGATATTCTTTACAAACTAGAGGGCTTTAAGCTTGGGTTTGCGATCTCCCTTCCAATTTTGTTGGTTGCAGCACTGAATTTTGTGTTTATCCCATTTTCAATTCGATATTTAGTAAAACCATTTTTTGCTCTTCTTCTCGTATTGAGTGCTATCGTCAGCTACACCATGATGAAGTATCGTGTCTTGTTTGATCAAAACATGATTCAGAACATTTTTGAAACGAACCAAAGCGAAGCATATGCCTACTTTAATTTACCAATATTAGGCTGGGTTACGATAGCAGGAATAGTTCCAGCAGCGTTATTGTTTCTTGTTAGGATTGAGTACGAGACAGCATGGTACAAAGGAGTCATTCTACGCATATTATCCATGGCAGCATCTTTATTTATTATTGGTATTATTGCGGCATTATATTATCAGGATTATGTTTCAGTAGGGCGAAATAATCCGAATCTCCAACGTGAAATTGTCCCTGCCAACTTTATCAACAGTTCTACTAAATACATTTATAATCGTTATTTTGCAGAACCAATTCCTTTTGCCACTTTGGGTGATGATGCTGTACGGGCTATGGATAAAGATAAACCCACCCTAATGTTCCTGGTTGTGGGTGAGACTGCTCGTGGTAAAAATTTCTCAATGAACGGTTATGAGAAGGATACAAACCCTTTTACCAGTAAAACTGGTGGGGTCATCTCATTTAAAGATGTTCGCTCGTGTGGAACGGCTACAGCAGTATCTGTGCCCTGCATGTTCTCCAATATGAGGAGAAAGGAGTTTGATGATAATCGAGCTCGCAATAGTGAGGGCCTGCTCGATGTGTTGCAGAAGACGGGGATCTCTATCTTTTGGAAGGAGAACGATGGCGGTTGCAAAGGAGTCTGTGATCGAGTTCCTAACATTGAAATTAAGCCGAAGGATTATCCGACATTCTGTGATAAGAACACATGTTATGACGAGGTTGTACTGCAAAATCTAGATGATGAGATCGCACGGATGAAAGGGGACAAGCTTGTTGGCTTCCACCTGATAGGTAGCCATGGCCCAACCTACTACAAGCGCTACCCTGAAGCTCATCGC
The DNA here is from genome assembly GCF_003061465.1 of Aeromonas sp. HMWF017. Lineage (NCBI taxonomy): Bacteria > Pseudomonadati > Pseudomonadota > Gammaproteobacteria > Aeromonadales > Aeromonadaceae > Aeromonas > Aeromonas sp. HMWF017. The sequence goes on along the minus strand of NZ_QAJD01000013.1, from coordinate 5,945 downwards.
CAGTTCTTGCCTGATTGCCCACGTAGCGATATTGAAAACTGTACAGATGAAGAGCTTACAAACACCTATGACAACACCATTCGCTACACCGACTTCGTGATTGCAGAGATGATTGCCAAGTTGAAGACTTACGAAGATAAGTACAACACCGCGTTGATCTATGTATCCGATCACGGTGAATCACTAGGAGCATTGGGGCTTTACCTGCACGGTACACCTTATAAATTTGCACCAGATGATCAGACCCGCGTGCCTATGCAGGTTTGGATGTCACCCGATTTTACCAAAGAGAAAGGGATTGATATGACATGTTTGCTGAAAAATTCGGCGATTTACCGATACTCACATGACAATCTTTTTCCATCTATGTTGGGACTTTGGGATATTAGAACTAAGGTTTACGACCAGACATTAGATATATTTAAACAATGTCGATATAACTGAATTATTCGTCCATACTTTTTAATAAAAATTCGCGTAGAATTGAAGGGTTTATCAGGGAGAAATTATGTTTTCGGTAGTAAAGATAAGAGTTGTTTCATTTGTCTTATTATTGGCCTTGGTCTTTTCGTTTTTACTTAATTGGCCAGTTTTGCTCCATTTTTATGACATCCTGTCCAATCTTGAACACTTCAAGGTCGGCTTCGTCATTTCAATTCCTTTTTTACTCGTTGCGGCTCTTAACTTCGTCTTCATGCCTTTTTCGATCCGCTATCTGATGAAGCCCTTCTTCGCCTTCCTCTTTGTTACGGGTTCTATTGCCAGCTATACCATGATGAAATATCGGGTGATATTTGATGGTGACATGATCCAGAACATATTTGAAACCAATCAAAGTGAAGCATATGCTTACATTAATCTACCAATCATTATGTGGGTTTTGTTCACAGGTGTGCTTCCTGCCATATTAATTTTCTTTGTGAAGATTGAGTATGCATCTACTTGGTATAAAGGTATTGCTCAGAGAGCACTATCTATGCTGGCCTCGTTAGCAATAGTTGGGGTTATTGCTGCCTTGTACTACCAGGATTACGCATCTATTGGTCGTAACAATCAGACTCTAAATCGTGAAATTGTTCCCGCTAACTTCATGTATAGCACCAGTAAATATCTTTATAGACGCTATATGGCTGAGCCCGTCCCCTTTGCTACTTTGGGCGATGACGCTACACGAGTAGCGAAAGAAGACAAACCCACTCTGATGTTTTTGGTTGTTGGTGAAACTGCTCGTGGTAAAAATTTCTCCATGAATGGCTACGAGAAAGAAACTAACGCTTTTACCAGCAAGATTGAGGATGTCATTTCTTTTAACGATGTTCGTTCATGTGGTACTGCTACAGCAGTATCAGTGCCCTGCATGTTCTCCAATATGGAGAGAAAGGAGTTTGATGATAATCGAGCTCGCAACAGTGAGGGCCTGCTCGATGTGTTGCAGAAAACGGGGATCTCCATCTTTTGGAAGGAGAACGATGGCGGCTGCAAAGGAGTCTGTGATCGAGTCCAAAACATCGAAATCAAGCCGAAGGATCATCCTAAATTCTGTGATAAGAACACATGCTATGACGAGGTTGTTCTCCAAGACCTTGATAATGAAATTGCGCAGATGAAAGGAGATAAACTGGTGGGCTTCCACCTTATTGGCAGTCATGGCCCAACCTACTACAAGCGCTACCCTGATTCTCATCGCCAGTTCTTGCCTGATTGCCCACGTAGCGATATCGAAAACTGTACTGATGAAGAGCTTACAAACACCTATGACAACACCATTCGCTACACCGATTTCGTGATTGCAGAGATGATTGCCAAGTTGAAAACCTACGAAGATAAATACAACACCGCGTTGATCTACGTCTCCGACCACGGTGAATCTCTCGGAGCATTGGGGCTTTACCTGCACGGTACACCGTATAAGTTTGCACCGGATGACCAGACCCGAGTGCCTATGCAGGTCTGGATGTCACCAGGATTTACCAAAGAGAAAGGAATAGATATGACGTGTTTGCAGCAGAAAGCTGCTGATACCCGTTACTCACACGATAATATTTTTTCATCGGTGCTGGGTATCTGGGATGTCAAGACCTCAGTCTATGAAAAGGGGTTAGATATTTTCAGTCAATGCCGTATTACACAATAAAATTTGGGGGGCTCAGGCCCCCAATCATATGTCAAATAGTTAGTTTCATTACTATTGTATTAGGCGACAATTACACCGTCCGCTTCGCGACAATTACTCTGGCCTGTTTGTAATCTAAGCGTCCTGTTTCTTCTTTCCAGGGAGACCTTGTGACGCTGAACATTAGGCAGGTCAGTTTTTATATGGCTCAACGTAAGAAAGGTCTTAGTCAGCATGCGGCGTCAACTACCGCTGGGATCTCCGTCCGGTCTGGGCGGCGTATCGAGAAAGGACAATGGCAGCAGTCGAGCGAGCGACACTGGCGTACACGTCAGGACCCGCTGGGGCTGGTCTGGGAACACGAGATCCTCCCCCTGCTCGCATCTCGTCCACGACTTTCACCGACAACCGTTCTTGAGTACTTACAAGATAAATACCCAGGCCAGTACCCTGATACCGTGCGGCGGACGCTCCAACGACGCATCCGCACTTGGAAAGCTTGTCATGGCGAAGAGCTGGAAATTATGTTCCGCCAGGAGCACAAACCAGGGTTACGAGCGCTGTCTGACTTTACCCAGCTGAAGGACACGGTGATCACTCTCAATGGTCGCCCGCTGGAACATAAACTTTTCCATTTCAGGCTTGAATGGAGCCGCTGGAGCTGGGTGCGCATCATTACTGGTGGAGAGAGCTTTACCGCTCTGGCTGAGGGGCTCCAGGAAGCTCTTGGTCAGCTGGGCGGTGTACCGCAAGAGCACCGTACAGATAGCTTGGCAGCCGCATGGAAGAACCTGAGTGAAGATGACCATCGTGATCAGACCGAGCGCTATGCCCAACTTTGCGAACATTACGGCATGACGCCGTCACGCAACAACCCAGGGCGGGGCCATGAAAATGGCTCGGTTGAATCAGCCCACGGCCATCTTAAACAACGTATCCGGCAAGCCCTGCTGCTTCGTGGCAGTAATGACTTCCAGTCGCTGGAAGAGTACCGACGATTTGTAACCCAACAGGTTTTGCGTCATAACCAACGCAATCAGGATCTGGTCCAGCAAGAGTTGGCGTTTCTGACACCACTGCCCCGGAATCGCTGTGCTGACTACGAAGAATTCTCCGTTCGGGTAAGCAGCAGTAGCACTATCAATGTGAAATTCGTTGTGTATAGCGTTCCCTCTCGACTGATTGGGCAGATGCTGAAAGTTCGCCTCTGGGATGATCGCCTGAGCTGCTACGTGGGTAGCGATGAGGTGATGAGTAGCCATAGGGTCAGGGCGGCAAAGGGGAAGCGTCGTGCCCGTTGCATCAACTTCCGTCACGTCATAGGTAGTCTGGTGAAAAAGCCGGGAGCCTTCTACCACGCAGCGCTTCGCAATGACATCCTGCCTAATGATGAATGGCGCCAGCTGTGGCAGCGAATGTGTTCACGTTTGACGCCTCAACTAGCCAGCAGGCTTATGGTGAACGCCCTCAAGCTGGCAGCAGAGCAGGAGGACATATCTCTGATCGCAAAGAGAGTGAGCGAGCTATTACTGGAGCCTGGAGAACCGGATCTGCAAAAGCTACTGAAGTGGCTTGGCGTGAAAGAAAAACACCCCTTGCCGGATGGGAAAGTAGTCCAGCATAGCCTGCAAAGCTATGACCTCCTTCTCCAGAGGGGAGGCTTACAATGACCGATATTCATACCCTTGAAAAACTGCTGAGAAAGCTGCGTCTAACGCGTGTGGCGTCAGAATGGCACAGTCAGGAAAAACGAGCCTTAGCCGAAGGTTGGACCCCCTCGCGTTATCTGCTGTCGCTTTGTAGCGAAGAAGCAGCACACCGGGAAACTGAACGGCTGCGGCGATATATAAAAGAGGCGCGTCTGCCGACGGGTGAAACACTGGCCGAATATGACTTCGGCCAGGTTCCGGAGCTGAACGCAATGCAGGTGCGCCAGCTATGTGCAACGACGGACTGGGTGGACAGCGGTGAAAACGTCCTGCTGTTCGGGGCCAGCGGTCTTGGCAAGAGCCACCTTGCCGCAGCGATCGTTGACGGCGTTGTATGTCAGGGACATCGAGCCCGGTTTTACAGTGCCGGTGAATTGCTACAGGAACTCAGTAAGGCCAGATCATTGCTGAGACTTAATGAGGTGCTTCTGAAGCTAGATCGCTACCGGGTGATAGTGATAGACGACCTTGGCTATGTCAAACGTGACAATGCTGAGACGGGGGTGCTGTTCGAGTTGATCGCGCATCGATATGAAAGAGGTAGCTTGATTATTACGAGTAACCATCCGTTTAGTGAATGGGGCAGCATCTTCGTGGATGAGACGATGGCGGTGGCCGCAGCCGACAGGCTGATCCACCATGGATACATTTTCGAGGTAACGGGAGAGAGCTACAGGAAGAAGACGTCAAAAACGGTAACCCAACAGTCATTTAAGTAATTATCCCTTGGCGGCCAGAGTAGTTGACGCGTGTCGGCCAAAGTAATTGACGCCTAATACCTATTGCTCATTCATCAACTCGAATAGTGTATCGATTAGCCCCTGAGTTTATCTCTGAGTGAGGCTGGAAATCCCCATGAGCATCAGGATGGTGTAGATGCTCTGGTCATCGTAGAGCTGGCGTGGCCCTCTCTGACCGTGATAGTGATGGAACCTGCAACCCCGAAGGTAAGTGAACCTCGATTAATCTGGTTAGGGTCAGTTGGTGATGAGGTAAAGCGACATGCCCAAGATGCAGCGTTGAAAGGGATGTTAGTGATCAGGCCCCCCCAGTGAGTTCCATTCAGGCTGCATCGATTTGGGCATAGATGGTCGCCCCCGTTTGCCAAGCGAAATATGTTGTGGTGGCTTTACTCAGGTCATCGATTGCAGCCATAGATCCGGACTGTACTGAGGTAATAAAACGCCTCTGTCCCTGATGGAATCCGCTGATGGAGGCCTCAATCAACAACGCGCTCTTTCAAGAGCCTTGCCTAAACCGGGTTTTCCCCATCACGGTCTGACCTGTTTTGCCATCACTTCATGCTTGCCTGGGCAATCGGTGGTGTTATCCCTCTCTTGCTGACCCCGAATATTAAGCGTTCATCACTGGCGCGCAGTATTCCTGGTCTTTGGCCAATAAGGCCCACACTATCCGTGCATTCTTATTAGCCAATGCTACCGAGGCAATGTTGTTATTCCGGCGCTCCAATAGCCTACTGGCCCAACCCGATACGGTATCCTGTTTACGTTTGACAGACTGTAAGACTGCCCTGGCGCCATGGATAAGCAAGGTCCTCAAATAGGTATCTCCGCGTTTGCTTATCCCAAGCAGCACTTGTTTGCCTCCACTGGAATGTTGGCGTGGCACTAAACCAAGCCAGGCCGCAAGTTGTCTGCCATTCTCGAAATTGTTGGCGTTGCCGATGGTCGCAATTAACGCACTGGCGGTGATGGGGCCGATACCCGGGATCTTACCAATACGCTGGCATAGCGCGTTTTGCTGATGGCACTGCTCTATCTGTTTATCGAGCGTCGACACGACATCAAACAAATACTCAATATGTTTCTGTAGCAAACTCAGTTGAACACGAAACAGGCTGGGTAACTGGTTCTCTGCGTCCTCCAGGATCTCAGGTAACCGTCGTAGTAGTTGGTGGATCCCGATAGGCATGACAATGCCAAATTCAGCTAATAATCCCCTGATTTGATTAGCTTGTGCAGTCCGCTGCTTGATGAATCCCTGGCGGCTCCGATGAAGTGCCAGAACGGCTTGCTGTTCAGGACTTTTGATAGGCACAAACCGCATATTGGGTCGAGTGACGGCTTCGCAGATAGCTTCTGCATCAGCAGCATCATGCTTGT